>NZ_BORS01000006.1:0-287466 GCF_018333295.1 Paenibacillus apis | reverse complement strand
AACGAATCCACAGCGCAATCGGCTATTTGTCACCGGTTCGATTTGCTGCAAGCTTTGAGAAGAAAACAAAGAAAAGGGAAGCATAACCTTTCACTTAATATGTGTCCACTATCTTGACAGAGGTCCAGAAAGTCATTAAAAATGCTGATGTGGTCGCTCGTATGGCCAAACCACCAAGTAGCTACTTGGAAATTACTCGGAAAAATAATATAATGAAACTATGACGAAGAACGTCCTTTCCTATTGGAGAGGGCGTTCTTTCTTGTTAAAGGCAGTCAACCAAATAGAGAAGAAAGGAGAACAGGTGTATGCCGTATGAGGAAGCGCATCGCGCGTTTATGAAGCTTCATTTGAATAGCAGGAGTGGAGAGCGTAAAGGCAGATTGGCTAGAGGGCACAAATATGCCGAGCAAAAGTTTCTGGAGCAAGTTTGGTGGCCTGTGGTAGGCAACTTCGATCATCTACATCCTGAATATGAAGTTAGCGACTGGAACCGGAAATCGATTTACTTGGATTTTGCCTATATTACACCTTTATGCAGGATTGCGATTGAATGTGATGGCTATCAGAGCCATGTGAAAGATATGGATCGGGAGAAGTTCAGCTACTCTTTAAACCGGGATACGTTTCTGACAGGTATGGAATGGAGAGTGGTGCATTTTTCGTTCGATGATATTGATCAACGCCCGGAGTTGTGCAGAATGCTGCTTAAGCTGGTATTGGCTCCCCATTTGATGCATCAAGCTGCTAACAGAGATGAGAAGAAAGACTTGCACCATATTGAGCGAGAGATTATCGCATTGACCTGGAGGCTCGGAGCAAAGATAAAACCTAAAGATGTAAGTGTTTTTCTGTCGATTAGCTATAGAACTAGCAAAAAATGGATTGAGGTATTGTGCAAAAAAGGGATGCTGTCACCTATTCCCGGAAAAACAGGGACACGAGTGGGTAGATATCAGCTTAGTTCTAATGCAATTGAGTTCCTGGCGGGATAGTGGGAATAAAAACAGAGAGTGGCAGATATATGAGTTAGTAAGTGATTGGAAAAAGTCAGGATGAGGTGTCCGTAGTCTTTAGTAAGAATAAAGGAATAGGTAGTATAGAGGGACTAAGCGAGAGAATCGTTTCGGGAAATGGAGGGGAGTGAGGAGATAACAATTTCTAAGCTATTTGCGGCTTTGTAGTAACCAAAGGTTCATGCCCAAAGATAAATCCTAAAAAAGCCATGAGTACATCCTATTCTATTAAAAAAATTAATATAAGTCTATTTCTTTATTTGAATAAATTGTATTGTTAAATACGCAGCCGCGGTGAATAGGGAAGATGAAGGGAGAATATCCGTATGATCTCGTTAAGAAAAATCACGCTGGAAAACCGGCGTGCCATGTTCAATTTGGAGGTAGCCGAGGAACAGCGGCAGTATGTGGCGTCGAATCTGTCGAGTGTGGCGTCCTGCTATGTTCTATCGGTCAACGGGGGGCATCCTTATCCATTCATTATTTACGCAGATGAACAACCGGTGGGATTTGTGATGATAACCTATGGGATCACGGGGTATGAGGAACCTTCTCTGGCAAAGGATAATTATTGCATCTTGCGGCTAATGATTGATAAGCAGCATCAGCATAAGGGCTATGGACGAGAAGCGATGGGCAAAATTCTGGAGTTTATTCGCACCTTCCCGGCGGGAGGCGCCCAGTATTGTTGGATTCCCTATAAAGGAGATAACACCGCTGCAAAAAAGCTGTATGAAAGCTTTGGCTTTCGTGACAATGGCGAAGTCTTTAATAATGAGTCCATTACTGTTTTGGAGCTTTGACTCGTTGTAATGCTAAGTTGAATTATTGAGGGCAGGCTGGGGCGGCGTGTGAAGTGTTATGCTTTTGTTATGCTATTCTAAGTTACGTCGCTTCTCCAGCTCAACTACTTAGCGCCTATCCTCCATTTTTGTCGCACACGACATCTGTGATAAAATGATTGAGGTAGGGGTGTGAAAATAATGGAAAATCAACCAGTTGTACGGATCCAGGGGGTCAGCAAGGTCATCGGCGGCAAGAAGCTGATTGATTCCTTGACCCTGGATATTCCCTCGGGTCAGGTCTATGGATTTCTGGGGCCTAACGGGGCCGGCAAAACAACGACCATTCGGATGATCGTCGGACTGATGTCTATTACGGAGGGCGACATCCTCATTCAAGGCTCGAGTATCAAGCATGAATTTGAAGAGGCGATTAGCCATGTCGGAGCCATTGTGGAAAATCCGGAGATGTACAAGTTTCTCTCCGGCTACGAGAATCTGCTGCATTACGCCAGGATGTCGCCGGGTGTATCCAAAGCGCGTATCATGGAAGCCGTCGAGCTTGTCGGCATGGAACATCGCATCCATGATAAGGTGAAGACCTATTCGCTTGGCATGCGGCAGCGGCTAGGTGTGGCTCAGGCCATCCTGCACCGGCCGAAGCTGCTTGTGCTGGACGAGCCGACAAACGGGCTGGACCCGCAGGGGATCCGGGAGCTGCGCGATTATTTGCGCCGTCTGTCCCGGGAGGAGGGGACAACTGTGTTTGTCTCAAGCCATCTCCTGTCCGAAATGGAATTAATGTGCGACACGGTCGCTGTGATTCAGCAGGGCAGACTGATCGATGTGAAGGAGCTTGGACATAGCGGGAAAGCAGATGGCTCAGGAGGAGCCGATCAGGTGCAGGAGACCGTGTTTGAAGTGAATGCGCCAGCTGCAGCACAGGATCTGCTTGTCAGCCTTGGCTTCAGCTCCAGAGCGGAAGAGAACGGGGTTGTCCTAACTGTTAACCGGACTGACGCGGCGCAAGTGAATGCGAGACTTGTTAATCACGGAATCGCGGTCTATGGTATCCGGCCGGTCACCCGGTCGCTGGAAGATCAATTCCTAGAGATGACGGGAGGCGGACGCATTGACTGATTTTTTCAGACTAGTTCAGAATGAAAATATGAAAATCTACCGCAGGCTCCGCACCTGGATCATGTTCGCCATCCTGCTGGCGTTAAGCATCCTGTTTGGCGTCCTGTTCTATCTGGGAAGCTCAGGCACCATGCAATTGACCGCATGGGATGCGGTGGACCAATTGTCGTTCCTGTATTACCTGGCTTCCATCTTTGCCGTGGTCATCGCCGCCGATAGCGTAGCCAGCGAATTTACATGGGGAACAATTAAATTGTTATTGATCCGGCCCTGGACCCGGACCAAGGTTTTGGCTTCCAAGCTGCTATCGGTATTGCTGTTCACAATTGCTATCAGCGCCGTATTCCTGATATCCAATATAGCCATCGCTTTTCTGCTCTTCCCGAATGAGGCGTCAATGCTATTCCCGCAGGGAACGAGCCCGTTCGTTTCCATCATGGAGAGTTTGATGTACAGCTATATTGACCTGCTCATCATCGTTGTGTTTTCATTCATGCTGTCGACCGTCTTCCGGTCAAGCGGGCTGGCTATCGGATTGTCTATGTTTATCTTGTTTGCCGGCAACATCTTCACTATGCTCTTTCACCCAAACCGGTATGAGTGGGCGAAATACATGCTATTTGTCAACATGGATTTGAGCAAATATCAGGGAGGAGCCGTTGGACCCGCGGGAATGACAATGGGATTTTCAGTTGCCATCCTGTCAGCCTATGTCCTGTTATTCCTTGTAATCAGTTGGCTGGTCTTTAAGAAGAGAGACGTTGCCGCGTAGTTTCCTGCGAGAGCGCAGCTACAGCCAATATAAAACCAACCAATGATTTTGCCGCGTGCCGGAGGGCAACGTGTGAAGGTTGCTTACGATCGCTGTTGTTCGCGGATTCCTTTGATTGAGTAAAATCTGAAATGGTAGGAATCCACTCGCAAAGGCGAACACTCCGTTTCTTCAGCACACTTCACACTTATGCCCTTATTAGGCGGGTTCTTTAGTTCGGCTTTATAGGTGCCGAATACACTATAGCAGCTCCCCCTCCGTACGTCGGAGGCATGGCAGAATTCACCAGAATCACTTGCCTAGTCTACAGGCTCGTTCATTCAGCATAGCATCTTGATGCCTGATGCATTACAACAGTAACTGCGCATCATTGCACCTTCAGCGGGTAGGTGCATGGACAACTACCCACACAAGGACTATCCCCGGCAGATTCCGTAAAATGGTAACAAAGTACGTATACGCGCACACACCTCGCATCATGCAGATCTCACACTGCGCGAAGCTCCCAATGTACGGTGCTTCACAGCATGACGATGTTGGCAGACCCCATGCATATACGGATATAGTGAAATTCTTTCGCTTAAAGTTGGCTAAAACGTGGGTTTGGCTAGTGACTGGCGATTCTAAGGTAAGTTTTTTCACTATATGTGGGTTCGAGCGTCGAATGGGAAATTTAAGGTAAGTAATTTCACTGGAGCGTGGCCAGAATGAGGCTGAATAAGTGGGGTGAGTGAAGCTCGGAACAAGACTGGAATGCGTAGTCGGATAACGAAGTTCCGCGTTCCGCATAAGGCCGAGGTAACGTGCGACTAGGCGCAACTCCTGGCGCTCAGTGTTCCATTGGCTGTGCGTAAAGTGAATCGCA
This sequence comes from Paenibacillus apis, assembly GCF_018333295.1. Lineage (NCBI taxonomy): Bacteria > Bacillati > Bacillota > Bacilli > Caryophanales > Paenibacillaceae > Paenibacillus > Paenibacillus apis. The sequence continues at coordinate 282,891 of NZ_BORS01000006.1, read as the reverse complement.
CAGGCCTCCATTTGTGATGCCTAGCCTAAGGCGAGCCTGGCAGCAAGGGGAAGTTGGGAGGAGGCTTGCGCGTAGTCTCCTGCTTGTATGCCACAGGTGGCCTGCTTACTGTAATGAAACATGTGGCACAACCATGGTGCTATCTGGCGTATCAGTTAAACAGCAAAGGAGAAGTAGTTAGGGCATAAGTGTGAAGGTAAAAGCTTTCTGTAAGAAAGCTACTTCGGAAGCATAGAGCGTTAGCGTTCGCCTTTGTGAGCGGATTTCTCCACTGTTAGAATTTAGTCCAATCATAGAAATCCGCGAACAACAGCGATCGTAGCAACTCTTCACACGTTGCCCCTCTGACGCGCCTCTTTATGTTTTGCACAGTATCTTATTTATTACCCCGCCTCGGGTCTTGGAGTCTGTTTTTTGACAGGGGACTTGTCGGCTTGCTTGTCGGAGCCTTTTTCCATATCCTTATCCTTGTTCTTGCTGAATGCCTGCACGGCAGCTTCACGTTCCATATGGCTTGAGCCGTTCAGAAGCCCGCCCTCCACAATGACCAGCTTGGTCACATTCACATTTCCGTCCACTTGACCGCTTCCGGTGATCGTCAATTTGCCTTCACTGACGATATCGCCGATGACATGTCCGGCAACGATAATCTCTGCTCCGCGAATGCTGGACTTCGCTTCTCCGGTCTCGCCGATAACGACCTGCCCGGCACATTCAATCTCACCCTGAAAATGACCTTCAATCCGCAGATTGGCTTCGCACTCAAGCTTTCCCTGTGCGGAGGTGCCAAGTCCGATCAAGGTGTAACGGGTGCCTGCGGGCTGCTTATTCTTTCTTCTCATAAGGGTTGTAGCCTCCTGTCTTATCCATTGTTTGATTTAAGGTAAGGGAGCGGATCGACCGTCTTGCCCTTCTTCAAAATCTCAAAATGCAAATGAGGCCCGGTGCTGCGTCCGGTATTTCCCAGCTTGCCAATCTGTTGCCCCTTGCTGACTTCATCCCCCTCGGATACCGTAATCTTACTCAAATGCAGATACCAGCTCTCCAGGCCTTCCGGATGCTCGATCACAATGTATTTGCCATGGGAGTTGTCACTGGCGACGGTAACCACTTTGCCGGCCCCGGCTGCGTAGATCGGATCGCCTGTCTTGCCTGCAATGTCGATTCCGGCATGGAAGGCAGCGCGCCCCGAAAAGGGATCGCTGCGATAGCCGAAGTTGGAAGTTATCCGCTGGGACAGGGTTGGCCATTCGGTCGGTGTGCCGGCAAGCTTGATCTGGGTCTGCTCCGCAATTTGAAGAGTAGCGGGCATATTTCGCTCCATCTCATCCAATAATTTGCTCATTTCTGCAAACTGCTCGCGCGTATCCTCGGCAAGCTGTTCAATTTCCGTCTCGTGAACGGCAATAAATTCCCCGCCAACACCATCGTTTGCATACCAACTGCTGTCATTCATGGAGAGGGAGGAGAGCTTGCCCGGCTCCCTTCCGCTACTTTCAGAACCGTATTTATCGATGAATTTTTGCAGCTCGGTCTCAAGCTCGGCCATTCGTTCCATCCGGTCCATCATGTCCCGGGATTGTCCAGACAGGGCAATCACTTCATTCTGCAGACGCTCGATGGCGGCATCCTTATCCGTAACAGTGGCTTCAAAACGCAATTGTTGGGCTTGCAGCATACTTTCCAGATTATTAACCGTTTGGTTGGATTGAATTTGAAGACTGACGATCAAGCCGCTGATCGACAGCAATGCGATAAGCGGGACGGCGACGACCAGCGGCTTGGATACCTGAACTTGCTTGACAGGCTGGTTGGCGTCCTTGAGAACAAGCAGGGTTATCCGCCTAGGATTAGGTAAGCCTATGCTGGCTGTTTTCATGTCGGCTCCTCTCTTAAATCGGATTTATAATTATCTATTCCTATGACTCTCAATTCATGTCAAAAAAACGCCTTGTCTGATATACATGGTGCTCCATGAATAAATTGCTTGCATGATGGTTAATGCTGATTTAGAGGGAAAGGAGGACGGTTATGATCTGGCTGAGCCTGTTGTTGGTTGCATTTATTTTTCAGATTGCTACGATTCTGGTCCTCGAGTTCCGAAACCCGGGCAGAGCGGTAGCCTGGATGCTGATTCTGTTTGCGGTGCCTTTCATCGGATTTGTCCTCTATTACTTTGTGGCGCAAGACTACAAGAAGCGGAGAAAGCTTCGCAGAAGAGGGAGCCCGTTATTTCAGGAAATGAAGGCCAAGCTTTGGCAGCAGACAGAAATTATAGATTCCATCGAACAGATGAAAAACAAGGATTTTCAGGGACAGGAGCGGCTGTTCAGTCTGTTAACCCGGCTGTCGGAAAGCCCGATCACAGGCTGTAATGAGACTGAAATCTATAGCAGCGGAGAACCGGCGTTCCATGCCATGTTAGAGGCGATGTATCGTGCCAGGCACCACATACATATTGAATTCTACATATTCAGGGATGATGGTATTGGACGGCAATTCAAGCAAGCCATGATGGAAAAGGCCTCCCAGGGCGTAAAGGTGCGTCTTGTCTGTGACGGACTGGGAAGCTACCAGCTTCCGCAGGCATTCGTAAAAGAGCTTGAACAGGCCGGGGTCGAGGTGTACTTCTTCTTGCCTCCCTTGATCGCCATGCTGGACCGGCGGGTGAACTATCGAAATCACCGGAAGATCCTTGTCGTAGATGGGCAGGTTGGCTTTGTCGGGGGATTGAATATAGGCGATGACTATCTGGGCCTGTATGAAAATATGGGGTATTGGCGAGATACGCATCTGAGGATTAGCGGTGATGCTGTTTATGATCTCCAGCGCACTTTTCTTGGGGATTGGCAGCTGGCCTCCGGCAATCTGGTCTCGGAGCCCGGTCTTTTCCCGGAACATTGCTGCAAGGGAGAAGAGCATGTGCAGATCCTGACCAGTGGTCCTGACCAGCATTGGGATGCCATTCAGGAGATGTGCTTCGGGGCCATTGCCGTGGCTAAAAAAAGGGTGTGGATCACTTCGCCGTACTTCATACCTGACCCAAGTATTTATGCCGCCCTGAAAACTGCAGCAGTGGCCGGTGTAGAGGTTATCGTCCTGCTTCCCTATCATTCGGACAGCCGATTGGTGAAGCTGGCCTCCCTGTCTTATGTGGAGGAGCTGATGCAGGCAGGAGTCCGGTTTTATGAATATACCAAGGGCTTCGTACATGCCAAGGTATTAATTGTGGACGATCTTGTGGGCACGGTGGGAACGGCGAATATGGACATGAGAAGCTTCTTTTTTAATTTTGAAATGCTTGCTTTGCTGTTTGACCGCGAACCCATCCAACGGCTGGAGAAGGATTTCCTGCAGGATCTGAGCGACTCCCGGGAAATCCGGCAAGAGGAATTTATGGCGCGGCCGCGCAGACAGAAGGGAGCAGAGCTTGTCGCCCGGTTGCTGTCACCGCTCTTATAGAAGCCAATCAGGGCTTGCTTCCGCTCCCGGCCCCTGTTCGCTGCAGATGGTTGATGATGACATCGACGGGCTGCGGCGGGATGGCGGAGAGCAGATCGCCGTAGCGGGCCAGTCTTTCCCCTATATTCAGCAGATGGTAATCGGCAGGCGAGGGATTCTGCCGGACCTCCTCCCAGAGAAGAGGCGTAGAGACACTGGCCGCCAATCGTGCTCTTGGGGTGTACGGAGCAGCAAGCGTCTTGCCGGCGTAATGCTGTAAGTAGTCAAAGTAGATTTTGTCTTCCCGGTCCTTCTTCATCCGTTCGATCGTAAACAAATCCGGCCGCTTCTCCGTCACAAAACGGGCGACAAAGTGGCCGATAAGCCGCAGCTCGTCAAAGGTAATCCCGTGAGAAATCGGGACGATAATCTGAATCCCGGTGGCTCCTGAAGTCTTGGGAACAGAAGCAATCCCCAGGGAATCCAGCACCTCTCCGACGAAGGCGGCGGCCTCCATGATTCGTGGCTCTTCCTCGAGCGAGGGATCCAGATCGATCATCCACTCGCAGGGCAGATTCTCTCCGATATAGTGCAGGGACGGATGGAACTCGATCGCAGCCAGATTGCCAAGCCAGAGCAGGGTCGGAAGATTGTTCAGCACGATATAGCGAATTTCCTCATGTTGAACGGTCCGGACATAATCCGGCAGCGGCTCGGGAGCATTTTTCTGATAAAAAAAGGTGCCGTGAATTCCGCCCGGATAGCGGATCGTCGTGAGCAGGCGGTCTCTGCAATAAGGGAGCAGGTACGGCGAGAGCTCGGTCAGCTTCTGCAAATAGATAAGCTTGGTGATCCCGGCTTCCGGCCAGAGCAGCTTATCCGGATTGCTTACCTGGATCTCTTGTCCTTCGATAACAATGCTGCCTGTAATGCTTTTGGGCATATGTTCACCTCAATTTCTTAGAAGGTTATTCATTTAAGGAGGGCTACGCATGGATCTGCAGCCTGTTATTCCGTTTGAGCCGATACTGGTCAAGGAGCTTCCATCTCCCGGCGATCCCTGGATCGCGCAGGTGAAATGGGACGGCGTACGGATGCTGACCTACTACGACGGGCAGAGTCTGCGGCTCATCAATCGCCGGGGGAATGACCGGACCCTCCAATATCCGGAATTTGCCGGATTGAATGAGAGCTGCCGGGCAGGCTCCTTTATTTTGGATGGAGAAATGATCGCATTGACAGGCGGGAAGCCATCCTTTCACCAGATTATGGGCCGGGACAGTCTGCGGCGGCAGATGGAAATTACGTTCGCTGTACGGCGAATTCCTGTCATCTACATGGTTTTTGATCTGCTCTACTGTGATGGTGAATGGGTAACCGGGCTTCCGCTCCGGCAACGGCAGGACAGATTACGTCAACTGATCATCCCCAATGAACACCTCCAGCTAGTCCCGAATGTGGAAGAGCCTGCTGCTCTCTACCGGGTCATGGAGGAACGAGGCTGGGAAGGCATCGTCTGTAAAAATCTGGACAGTAGCTATGCCATTGGGGGCAAGGATGCCCGCTGGCAGAAGCTGAAGCTTAGTCATGATCTCCATGCGGTCATCGGCGGGGTAACCTACCGGGACGGGCAGGTCAATGCCCTGCTGCTTGGACTCTATGACGAGGAGGGCAGACTGATCTATATCGGCCATGCCGGGAGCGCCCGCTGGCGTGCCGAGGATTGGAGACGGGTAACCAAGGAGGCTGACCGGCTTACAGCTGCAGGGAGGCCATTTCTGAATCCTCCGGCCCGTTTGAAGGATACGATATGGCTGCGGCCGGAGCTGACGGTCAAGGTATCCTTTATGGAGTGGACCCCCGGCGGAACGATGCGCCACCCGGTCATTCAAGGCTGGAGTCCGCTTGAGCCAAAGAGATGCCTGCTGTCCCAAAGCATGTAAGCAGATTCTGCTTCGATCAGGAGATGGTTTTCTGAGCTTTCTTCGTACTCTTGCGCTTGGGCTTAGGTTCACCTTCGGCTTCACCTTCACCTTCGGCCTTGAACTTGGCCTTGGCCTTGGCGCCGCTCTTGGTTCGCTTGGCAGCGGCTGGTCCCGGATCGGCAGGGATAGGCTTCACGGCCTCAATGCTGGCCTGCAGAGCGGCCATCAGGTCGACGATATTATGCTCTGGCTTGGCTGGGGCAAGGCTGATCTCTTCCCCAGCTACCTTTTGTTCAATCAGCTTCAGCAAATTAACACGGTAATCGTCGTTGTATTTCCCTGGCTCAAACGGCGTAGAGAGCTGCTCAATCAGCAGCTTCGCCATCGTAAGCTCCTTATCCTGAACCTGAATGTTCTCTGGCAAATTCGGAACCTGGGCGATGGGGCGAATCTCGTCCGGATAGAAGATCGTCTCCACCGCCAAACAATCCTCGATCACACGGATGGCGGCAAGGCTGCTTTTAGAGCGGATCGCAACCTTGGCGACTCCGATCTTCCCGGTCTGCCGCATCGCTTCAAGCAGAAGGGAATACGCATTGGCTCCAGCCTGATCGGGTGACAAATAATAGGTTTTTTGAAAATAGACCGGATCGATCTCATGCAGATCCACGAAATCAAGAATCGTAATGGTCTTCTCCGTTTGAGAAGATAACTGTTCAAGCTCCTCCTTGGTAAACAGCACATACTTGCCCTTCTCGTACTCATATCCTCTGGATATTTCCTCCCAATTTACGTCAACCTCACAATTCGGGCATCTTCGGACATAAGAGATCGGACTGCCGCAAACCTGATGAATGTATTTCATGGAGATATCTTTGTCCTCTGTAGCAGAGAACATTTTAACGGGAACATGAACCAGACCGAAGCTGATCGCGCCTTTCCATACGGTGTGCATCGCAGGCTCCTTTCGTATTGGCAGCAAAGGGAATGTTTCGGACAAGCCGCACTGCTTTTCCGCCGACCTTTACTGTGATTTCCTGTCTTGTTGAACAACGTCTATAGTATGGGTGAAATTGCGTTTTCTATGAATCGTTCCTCCAGCGCTGGATGCAGGCGCCTTATTGCGGGGGGAAGGATGGACCGATATAATGAGGACAGACGTTTGTAGGTTCCGGCGGATGAACAGGAAGGATAATTTATCATGAGACTAGCTAAAGACAGGGCGGATGCAGATTATATTTTTGAAGCGGGCAGTCTGGAGGAGACGGAAATGCTGGCGGCTTATTTGGCGCGCCGATCAAAGGCAGGAACTGTGATTGCGCTGGACGGGGATCTCGGCGCAGGGAAGACAGCCTTCTCCCAATTGTTTGCAAAGCATCTTCAGGTGCGGGATACGGTGAACAGCCCGACGTTTACGCTGATTAAAGAATATGAAGGACGCCTTAAGCTGTATCATATGGATGTGTATCGCCTCTCCCTGGAGGAGGCTGATGAGCTGGGGCTGGACGAGTATTTTTATGGTGAGGGAGTCTCGCTGGTGGAGTGGGCCAGCATAATTGAAGAGATTCTTCCCCCAGAGCTGCTGGAAATTTATATCGAGACAGAATCCGCTGCTACCCGGAAATTTTATTTGATTGGCCATGGACAACCCTATGAGGCATGGGTTCATAGCCTGCGAGAGAATGGAGTCATGCTGCATGAATAAGATACATCAACCGGCTGCGGAGCCCGCTGTGGCCCGCCGCCTGCTCGCCTTCGACACCTCGACCTCCTCTTTGGCGGTTGCGGTGATGGAAGGAGGAAGCTTGCTGGCGGAGCATCATCTTCACGCCGAGCGCAATCACTCGGCGGTGCTGATCAGCGCGATCCAGGAGGCGCTGGACAAGGCCGGCATCCATAAATCGATGCTGGACGGCATTGCCGTCGGCGTTGGCCCCGGCTCCTATACAGGAGCGCGGATTGCCGTAACGACGGCGAAGACGCTCGCCTGGGCGCTGAAATTGCCGGTCTACGGCATATCGAGCCTGGAGGCGCTGGCGCTGGGTGGCTGGGCGCGTGCCGCGGGCCAGACTGTGGCGGCGCTGGGCGCAAGCGCCGCAGGCTGCGGCGGGCGGTCTGCTGCGAATGCATCGCAGAACGCCGCCGAGGAGCTTGTCAGCGGGGACTGGATTGTCCCGCTGATGGATGCGCGGCGCGGCCAGGTATATACCGCGCTGTTCACGGCGAAGCCGGGCCGGATGCCGGAGCGTCTGGCATCCGACGGCATTCGCCTGATGGCGAGCTGGATGAGCGAGCTCGCCGGACGACTGGAGGCGGCCGCGCCGGAAGAGCGGCCCGCCCGAATCTGGATCGTGGGCGAGACCGAGGCGGGGAAGGCGCAGCAGCACGCTGAGGCGGCCTGCGAGATATTGGGTCCGCATGCAGGTGAAACGCTGCAGGTGTTCCCTTATGAGCTTGAAGGTGCCTGGGTCGGACTTGCGGGCTTACGCCGCAGCCTCCTTGGAGATAGCGATCAGCTTCATACATTGGAGCCTAATTATACACAGCTTGCAGAGGCCGAAGCCAAGCGCCTTGGCAAGGGATAGGGGGAGCTTACAGATGGCGATCCATAACGAGAACGAGACAACACCTGCAGGTTCTGTGTCGATCCGTAAAATGACCCTGGAAGATATCCCGGACATTATGATTATTGAGCATGAGTCCTTCACGCTGCCTTGGAGCGAGGAAGCTTTCCGCAATGAGCTAACCATGAATCATTTCGCTAAATATTTGGTCATGGAGCTGGACGGAAAGCCGATTGCCTATGGGGGAATGTGGACGATTGTGGATGAAGCGCACATTACAAATATTGCCGTTCGTACCGCCCATCGCGGACAGGGCTTGGGAGAAACGTTGCTGCTTCAACTGATTCAGCTGGCGATGGAGTACCGTATTGAACGAATGACGCTTGAAGTACGGAAATCCAACCTAGTCGCTCAAGCACTTTATTCCAAGCTTGGCTTTGAACCGGCGGGCATTCGTAAAGGCTATTATTCCGATAATCAAGAAGATGCCGTCATTATGTGGTACGAGCTGCCGGAGCAACTGGTTTGGGAAGAGGAAGGAAGCGAAGAGATCGATGAATGAGCAACAACAGGAATGCTATATTTTAGCAGTGGAGACAAGCTGTGATGAGACTTCCGTTGCCGTGGTCAAGAACGGCACGGAGGTGCTGTCCAATTTGATCGCAAGCCAGATTGAGACCCACAAGGCATTCGGAGGCGTTGTTCCCGAGGTGGCTTCCCGCAAGCATGTCGAGAATATTACCATTATGCTGGAGGAAGCGATAGATCAGGCAGGAATCGCTCCGGAGAAGCTGTCAGCCATAGCGGTGACAGAAGGGCCTGGTCTGGTTGGTGCGCTGCTTGTCGGGATTATGGCGGCGAAAAGCCTTGCTTTTGCTCTCGAAAAGCCCTTAATCGGAACACATCATATTGCAGGACATATCTATGCCAACCGGCTGGTGGGAGAGATTCACTATCCAGCTCTAGCCCTTGTCGTCTCAGGCGGTCATACCGAGCTTGTGCTTATGGAGCAGGAAGGAAGCTTTAAATTGCTGGGCCGCACCCGGGACGATGCCGTTGGGGAAGCATACGACAAAGTCGCTCGGGCCCTCGGGTTCCCCTATCCCGGCGGGCCGCATGTAGATAAGCTGGCGATGGAGTCCCGGACATGCGAGGGCATGCCTCGGGCTTGGCTTGAGCCGGATTCATATGATTTCAGCTTCAGCGGCCTGAAGTCGGCGGTGCTGAATGCAGTAAATCAGCATCGGATGAAAGGTGAGGAAGGCTATGAGGCAGGGATTGCCAGAGGCTTTCAGGAGTCGGTCATTGAGGTTGTAGTAGAGAAGGCCGTTCGGGCCGTGAAAGCTTGCGGCGCCGTGCAGCTCCTGCTGTGCGGCGGTGTAGCGGCGAACAGAGGTCTTCGGCAAGCTTTGACCGAGCGCTGCGAGAAGGAGCAAATACCGCTTACGATCCCGCCGCATCGTTATTGCACGGATAATGCTGCCATGATCGGAGCCGCCGCCTATCTGAAGTACAAGCAAGGCTCCTATTCCGGACTGGAGCTAAAGGCTGAGGCTTCCATGTCGCTGGAGGCATGGACGGTAAGATGACCAGGGACAGGGACATCCGTTCTGGAGTTACCTCGCGAATCACGGAAATAAGTGCTAAAAAGCATTAAAATAAGCAGAGAGCTGATGTCGAGCTAAATAAGACCTCTTGCAGTTAAATCTCTCTTTAAAAGTGAACAAACAAAAAAGTCGGGCGGGAAACCTACTGTTTTCTCGCCCGACTTTTTTTGTTTTGAACTTTGTAGACACCTTTATTATGCTGTTACCAGGACTTGAAGGTGACTTCTTCCTTTTGAGTATTTTGTCCTTTAGAGGCGGGCGGCGCACTCTGAGTTTCGGTTTTCAACTCCGATGCTGCTGCGGCTTCTTTCTTGGATGCCTCGTCTTGTACGGGGGCTCCGGTTCCGCCAGCCATACGGCTAGTTCCTTCAAAGATACTGCCTTCTTCAATCGAGATCGAAGCGGCGGACATATTTCCGAACAGCTTGCCCTTCGCCGTAATCGACAGCTTGCTCCGAGCCTGGATATTTCCATTCACTGTTCCAGCGATGATGACGTTCCTCGCAAAAATATTGGATTGAACGACCCCCTTTTCGCCAATGGTAACATCGCCCTCGCATTCAATGTCGCCGATGATTTGACCTTCAACTCTTACGCCTGCCGCGGACTTGATCTTTCCTTCGAATATGCTTCCTTCGCCGATTAAGGTATCCGTAGTGTTAGGATCGACTTTAGCGGCTTTATTACTTTTAAACATCGTTATTCATCCTCTCCCGGAATGGTTAAATAGTTAATGGGATCAACAGGGGATCCTTGCTTAATGACTTCAAAATGAAGGTGCGGGCCAGTGCTCCGTCCGGTGGAGCCGAGCAGTCCTATGGTATCCCCTTGCTTAACGGTATCCCCTTTGCTGACGCTGATCTCCTTCAAATGCATATAATTCGTCTTCACTCCGGAAGGATGAGAGATGGTAATATAATTGCCTCTGGCAGAGCTATAGCCTGTATCCGTGACGGTTCCATGCGCAGAGGCATAGATCGGATCTCCGGATGGGCCGCCTATGTCGATTCCGTTGTGGGACGTCAGGGTGCCATTGAACGGGTCTCTCCGCGTGCCGAAGGTAGAGGTAATACGGACAGATTCTGTCGGCCAATACGTAGGCAGAATCGTCATCATTTCTTTGTATTTCTTTAAATTAGTCTTGGTTTGCTCCATGCGGCTCTGCAGCTCGGGCATTTCCTCGAGCGAGGAACTGATGCTCAGCTTCGTCTCCTCAATCAGCATGCTGACCTCTTCATCTGACAGCGGGATCGCTTCCCCGCCTACTCCGCCTTCTATATCTGCATGCTCCATCGTCTTATCGGAGTCGGTAAGAATATTGCCGGTGCCGGATGATTTGCGGCCGCCGCTGGTAATGGCCTTCATATCGGCTTCGAGCTGTTCAAGCTCCGCCATCTTCGATTCAATCGTCTTTGACTTCTCGGATAAGTCCATTAGTTCAGTCAGCAGTTCGTCGATTGCCTGCTCTTTATTGGCGACCGTGCTCTCCAGCCGATTGGTCGAGGTTGATAATTCGGCCTTCAAGCTTACAATTTGGCCCGTGTGCTGACGGTTCATGATCATCAGCATCATTAGCATACCAAGCATGACAAGCAAGATAGCTGCTAAAGTGATCATGGAAAAAGAGCGCATGTTGAATCGGAATACCGGGCTGGTTCCTTCGGGCACGATGAGCACGGTATACTTCTTGTTCTTAGGTCTTAACTTGAGCTTCATTTGATCCTCCTGAAATCCTATAATCCTCCAAAAACTTCTCCGGTCAATAGTCCAAAGGTATTTATTCGGCAAAACCATCCAAATCCCTCCTGAAATCAAAAAAAATGTACTCAAAATCACATAATCCAGAAGGAATCTGTCGTATCGTAGCGAAATCAGTTGTATCGTGTCTTCCTTGGCTAGATTTGGATATGGATATTTTTTGGTTGAAGAGGAGGTAATTATGATTAAAATAGCTGGTATTGATGTGGGGAATGATAGCGTCAAGGTCGTCGTGGACGGCTCGTCCCGTCCGATATTAATCCCTAGCATTGTTTCCCCAGGATATGAAAGACATATTTTGCAAGAAGAGGATTCTCCCTTGAAGGCGCTGGATGTACAGATTCGCAGCCCTAAGCTGAAGAGAAGCAACCAGCGGTATTTTGTTGGAATGCTGGCTATGGAGGATCAGGATAATTCCGAGCTGGAGGAAACAGATAACAAAGCGACCAGTGATCAGGCTCTGGTGGTTGCACTTACAGCTCTTGCTTATGCCGCCCTGGCAGACCAGTCCTACCCGGCTGCAGGAAGCCTGGAGGAAGTCGAGTATATTATCGGCACAGGTCTTCCGGTACGTTCGTTTGTAGCCTTTCACAGTGCTTTTGAAGAGCGCCTGACCGGTGAACACGAAGTGGCGTTCTTATCTACACCGGGTCTTCGCGGACGTACAGTTCGGATTACCATCCGACGTGTGGTGGTATCCGTCGAAGGGGCCGCTGCCCTGTATCATTTGGCGACAAATGATCAATTACAGGTGAACAATGATGAGATACATAACGGCTGCATCGGGATTTGTGAAATCGGTGCGCTAACCACTGATTTTCCGGTGGTAAAGCGAATGAATATTGACAACCAATTCAGTACTGGCGAACAGTTTGGACTCGCTGCCTACCTGGATTCGATCATTCGGGATGTCGAGGATCAATTTGGCTATCGTTTTCCGAGCCGGGCTAAGCTCATCGGCAGAATCCGCAACCGGGAGTTTGCGATTCAGCGGGTAGGTGAAGGTAAAGCCGATATCCGGCCGATTGTAGATATGTATTTTAGCCGTGCAGCCCAAAAACTGGTTGATCTGATCCGTAAACGGTGGAAGAAATACCCGGATATCGAGTGCTTCTACGTTCTTGGTGGCGGTGCTTCCGCCTTGCGTTCCTATATTATTGATGCAGCAGGCAGCATGAGGCTGAGATTCGAGGAAGACAGCGAAATGTTGAATGTTCATGGATATTTGAAGCTTGCAAAAAGTAAGTCAGGCTATTCCCAAAGCGGGGCGCCTGCCAATTAATCATCAAAAAAGAAGAGAAGTTTGTACTAAAGGAGACGGGCTGAATTTTGGGCTCGTCTTCTTGTTATATAATAAATACCAGACAGGGAGTGATTGGTATGCAAGAGATACAAGGTCAATTATTTACTCAATCAACAATATTGCAGGATTTAAAAGAGCTGGGAATCGAGTCAGGCATGACATTGATGGTTCATTCCTCCTTCAAGTCGTTAGGCTCATGGGTAGCTGGCGGGCCGGTGGCTGTCATTCTTGCGCTGGAGGAAGCGCTTGGGGAGACAGGCACCCTTGTCATGCCGACGCACTCCAATGACCTTAGTGATCCGGAGGGCTGGAGGAACCCGCCCGTACCTTCGGAGTGGTGGGAGGAGATTCGCGAGCATATGCCTCCTTATGATCCTCACTTGACACCGCTTTGGTTCATGGGGATTATTCCTGAACTGTTTCGCAAACAGGAAGGGACGATGCGAAGCGGTCATCCCCATCATTCCTTTGCGGCAAGAGGACCAAAGGCAGCCAGCCTTATTGCCGGCCATGCTCTTGCCTTCGGCTTGGGGGAGAATTCTCCGCTGGCCAGACTCTATGATGCAGAGGGCTGGATTTTGCTGCTGGGTGTCGGTCATGGGAATAATACCTCGATTCATTTGGCAGAGTACCGGGCTGAGTTTTCGGGAAAAAAGCAAATCCCTAATAAAGCACCCTTACTTGTAGACGGGGTTAAGCAGTGGGTGGAGTTCCCAGATCTGGAGCTGAATTCGGATGATTTTGTAGTGATTGGAGAAGCATTTGAGACCGAGACAAAGCAGGTCAGACGAGGGAAGGTCGCGGGCGCTGAAGCAATTCTTGTTCCGCAGCGCGCATTGGTCGATTATGCAGTAGGCTGGATGGAGCGGAACCGGTAACTTTGCCCCAATTTATTTGTCAAGATGTGGACAAAGTTATCCACATACGTGAATGATTTTTATGAAAAACAGATGAAAGCTTGCCTGTCAGTGAGGGAAGCACTTTCTCGAAAAACACCTCATTTTTTTCAGAAAACTGTGGATAATGTGCATAAGTCGGTGGATAAGCCATGAAAACCAGTTCATTTCCGGTTAAAATGCGGAAAAAAGCGACCTTGCGAGGTCGCTTTTGTTGTGAATAAACTACTGCATAACTGTAGATAAGTCTTTTTTGTCAGCTTCATGTTTTTTTCTGCGGGCTGACCATAGCCGAAGCCCGGTGAGCAGTGCGGCAACCAAGCAGATTACTGCTGAGGTTGTGTAAGCAGCCTTCATGCCAAAGAGGAAAATGTCAGGACGGCCAGGGATCAGATCGGTGACCCGGTAACCAGCTTTTGTACTCATCGTGTGGAACAGGACAGTGGTGGCCACGGTAATTCCGGTGACCATGCCGACATTGCGGACGAGCGAGTTTACGCTTCCTGCCACACCGAGTTGGGATCTTGGAGCCTGTGACATAATCAGCGAGTTATTGCCCGGCTGGAAGATCCCGTTGCCAAGACCGAGCATGGCGATGAGCAGGATGACGATTGAGAGCGGACTTCCATCATGAAGGGATGCCAGGCCGATGTGGGTGGCGAACATCAGCAGGAGTCCGACGAAGGTCAACAGCTCGGAGCCGATCTTATCGGAAAGCGCCCCGCTTAACGGAGATACGATAACCATGATGACCGGGAAGACCATAAGGACAAGTCCGGCATGAAAAGGCGACAGATTCAGGATGCTTTGCAGATAAAACGGCGACAGGATGTTATATGCGAAATTTGCCGCAAAGGTAAGAAAGCCGCACAGGATGCTCAAAGAGAATAATGGATTTTTGAATAGACTCAATTGCAGCAAAGGCTCTGCTTTTCGTGCTTCGACACTTAAAAAGGCTGCCAGCACAAAGACGGATGCAATAAAGGATGCGATGATCCACGGGTTGTTATATCCGGTCTGCTGACCGAGCAGCAACCCTGAAAATAAGGCAAGAATGAACAGCGTGAACAGGATGCTTCCCGAGGCATCAATCTTGACCTTAAGCAGGCTGACATCCTTAGGAAGAAGGCGCCAGGCAATGATCACGGCCGCAAGACCGATCGGAACGTTCACCCAAAATATATACTGCCAGCCTAGTCCGGATACGATAACGCCGCCAAGGCTTGGCCCCGCTATACTTCCAAGAGATACGAAGGTTCCTATCAGCCCGAGAGCCTTGCCTCGCTCATTTTTGGGAAATATCTCGGTTACAATCCCCTGGTTGTTCGCCATTGTCATTGCAGCGCCGAGTGCTTGCACAGCTCGGGAAAGGATAAGGGTGATCAGCGTGTTGCTAAGTCCGCATAGCAGCGAGCCGATGAGGAAAAGAAGCATTCCCCATTTGAACACTTTGATTTTGCCAAAAATATCGCCGAGCTTGCCGAAAAATAAAATTGCCGCACAGATCACCATTAAATAGCTCGTGACGACCCACTCCGTTTGAGCGACGGGTAGTTCGAGGGTCTGCGAAATTGAAGGCAATGCAATGTTGACAATACTTCCGTCTAATGTCGCCATAAAGGTAAATAAGTTAAGAATGATGAGAAGCGTCCAGCGTCTCTTTTGAATGGACGGGTCATCCGCAAAGGAACGTGGAGCAGTTAGTGTGTCTTGGGATTGCATGCTATGTAGCACCTCTCTCTAGTCGTATGAAGAATTAGTTGCACACGCAACTATATGATGCTCACCTATTGTACTTCTATTTAGTTGCATGTGCAACTAATTTAAGGTACTATTTTTTACATGAGC
The DNA here is from genome assembly GCF_018333295.1 of Paenibacillus apis. Taxonomy (NCBI): domain Bacteria; kingdom Bacillati; phylum Bacillota; class Bacilli; order Caryophanales; family Paenibacillaceae; genus Paenibacillus; species Paenibacillus apis. The sequence continues at coordinate 267,549 of NZ_BORS01000006.1, read as the reverse complement.
CAGGGAAAGGGAGTACCTTCGATATGAATTCCATCGGCAAACTAATTTCTTATAGTAATCGGATCTATCAGAAGCATTTATCCAAACGATTAAAGCAAATAAATTTTGGAAGCGGGGCTCATCAGAGTTACCTGATTCTGGTTCTGAAACAGCCTGGGCTTACCCAGGAGCAGCTTACGAGTGAAGTGAAATTCGACAAGGCGACGACAGCGCGGTCCGTAAAGCAATTGGAGGAGGCTGGATATGTCGAGCGCAGGGTGGACGAGAAGGACAGGCGCTCCTATCGGCTTTATCCCACAGCGAAGGCCAGGGAAATTGAACCCGAGATGTATAAGGTATTGGCAGACTTGAATGAGCATCTGACGCGTCATTTGACACCGGAAGAGCGGGAGCAGTTGTCGGCGCTGCTGGAGAAGCTGTATGAAGGAATTAAGGAAGAAAGCGAATGAATATAGCAATAGGGTGTCCCTATCATCATAGATGGTTGGAGACACCCTATTATATCTATATAAGCTATTCCTCCTCGGCAGCTAAAGCTTCCCACTCTTCATAAGCTTCAGCCAATGCCGCCTTCTGTTGGTCAATGGTATTCTGGCGTTCTTGAACAGCTTCATAATTCTGATAAACTTCTGGCAGCGCCAATTCGGTCTCCAATTCGGCAATGCGGGCTTCCACTGCCGAGATGGTCTCCTCCAGCTGTTCCATTCGACGTTGACGGGCACGCTCCTGCCGTTTCATTTGCTTGTCAGCTTCATAGGAAGCAGCTCCTGTTTTACTGTTCCCTGTTGTGTCCGGGTCTTCGGTGAGAACAGAGGTTTTGCTTTTTGTCGATTCAGTATTTGCCAATTCAGCGGCCAATTCCTCAAGCTCCTGCTTCTTGGCAAGATAATCGTCATAATTACCCAGGAAATGCTCGGCGCCCTGCGGATGAAGCTCAATGATGCGTTCCGCCATTTTATTCAGGAAATAACGGTCATGGGAGATGAATAGCAGAGTTCCGTCATATTCTAGCAGCGCCGACTCGAGCACTTCTTTGCTGAATAGATCCAAATGGTTCGTCGGTTCGTCAAGAATCAACACATTGGCCCGTTGAAGCATCAGCTTGGCTAGAGCGACTCGCGCTTTTTCTCCGCCGCTTAATGAAGAGACCTTCTTAAGCACATCCTCGCCGCTGAACAGGAAATTGCCAAGCACGCTGCGGATTCGGGCCTCCTCCATATAAGGGTACGTTCCCCAAACCTCTTCCAACACCGTATTCTGCGGGTTCAGATGACTCTGTTCCTGATCATAAAAGCTGATTTTGACCTTAGCACCCCAGGAAATACTGCCTGACGAGGGAGCAAGATCATTGGTCAACATCTTCAATAGTGTTGATTTGCCGATTCCGTTCGGTCCAATAAGCGCGACAGTTTCGCCGCGGCGAAGATAGAAGCTTACATTTTGAAACAGAGGCTTGCTTGCACGATCGAATGAAAAGGATAATTGATCGACCTGGAGCACATCCTTGCCGCTCATGATCTCCGCCTCAAAGGAGAAATTGGCCTTCTTGAGATCGCCCAGCGGCCGATCCAGCACATCCATTTTCTCCAGCGCCTTCCGGCGGCTCTGCGCGCGCTTCGTAGTGGAAGCACGTACGATATTGCGGCGAATGAAGTCCTCCATCCGGGCAATCTCATCCTGCTGCTTTTCATAAAGCTTCATTTGGCTCTCGTATTCTGCGGCTTTAATCTCAATATAACGGCTGTAATTCCCGGTATACCGGTGAGACTGATGACGTTCGATTTCCACAATACAGGTCACAAGTCGGTCAAGAAAATACCGGTCATGGGATACAACCAGCAGAGCGCCTGAGTAATTGCGGAGATAATCCTCCAGCCAGGTCAAAGTCTGGATATCCAGGTGGTTCGTCGGTTCATCCAGCATAAGCAGGTCTGGAGCCTGAAGCAAAATCCGTGCCAATGCCAAGCGGGTCTTCTGACCGCCGCTGAGGGTGGAGACGATCGTAGACGGGTCAAAGGAGCCGAAGCCCATACCGTGCAGCACGCTTTTAATCCGGGTCTCGATTTCATAGCCGCCATGATCCTTGAACCAATCGGATTTGACGGCATATTTGGTCAACAAATCCTGATAGGCCTTGTCTTCGTGATTCAGGGATGGATCGGCAATCTCAGCCTCCATCCTTCTTAGATCCTGCTCAGCTTCCGTCAGCTCGGAAAATACGGCCAGCATTTCCTCCCAAATGGATCGATCGGATTGAAGGCCGCTGTTCTGGGCAAGATAGCCCACCCGAGTTTCTTTCGCCTTGAATATTTGTCCGCCGTCCGGCGAGATTTCATTCGCTAAAATTTGCAGCAGGGTAGACTTCCCCGCTCCGTTCACACCAACAAGACCAATCCGGTCTCGCTCCAGAACTTGCAGATCAACGCCTCCAAGGATGGTGGTTACACCATATAGCTTGGTAATTTCAGTAGCTTGAAGCAGCATATTGCGTGACATCCTCCCAAATGAACTTGCACTCTATGCCTAGTGTACATGAAAATACAGTGAAATGCATCGCTATTCCCGCTAAATGAGCTTGTTTCTGTAATAGTGAAAGTTTTCATTTTAACCTAAGAATGATACACTAAGAAGTAGAATCAAAAGAGGTTGATGGCCCGAAAAAGGAGTCTTTCATGGAAAGGGTACAGGACAAGCAGGCACTTAGAGATAAGATGAAGCGAATTCGTTCACAGGTTCCCGCGGCTTCAAGAGAACTGCAGTCCAAGGCGGCCAGCCTGCTGGCCGAGTCGGAATGGCTCGCTCCGCTTCGGAAGGCAAGAGGCAGGGAACTGAATGTATGCTGCTATCTGTCCTTTGGAGATGAACCGGATACGGGATACCTGCTTCAAAGCTGCAAGGCTCAAGGGGATCGCTTGATCGTGCCTCGTCTTGTTGGACGGACCATGAAGCTGCACCTGCTGGAGCAGCACCAGGAGCTAGTGCCGGGACTTTGGGGAATTCCAGAGCCGCCTGGAGATGCGGAGGAATGGGGCAGTGAACGGTACGGGGAGATCGATGCGATCATCATTCCCGGACTGGCGTTTGATAATTGGGGCGGAAGGATCGGCTTCGGAGCAGGGTATTATGACCGGCTTATCGCACAGATTAGAGCTCAAGAGGCATTCCGCGTACGGGATCATGAAAGCAGCAATTTCCCTGCAGAGCTAGGAGCCATTGCGCTGCGAGAACAGATTCTTGAAGAACGGGTGCCTATGGAGCCTCATGACTTTAGAGTGGACAGAATTTTTACTCCTGATGGGATTATGGAGATCAATGATGCGTAAGCAGGACCCAAGTGTATATGAATTACTGCGTTTTTAAGCTGCAGAGGAACATAGATAGCTTTGCTATAGAACAGGAGGGTGACTCATGGTTTGGAAGACAGCGATCCTAACGGCAAGTGACAAAGGAGCCAGAGGCGAGCGTGAGGACACGAGTGCCCAGGTAATCCGCGAGCTGGTGGAGGAAGAGTTGGGCGGTGAGATTGTAGAATACCGGATTGTTCCTGATGATCCGGATGAGATCATTGCGGCATTGATTGAGATGACGGATTACTTTCAAGCGGATCTGGTGTTGACTACGGGAGGAACGGAATTGGCGATCCGGGATGTGACTCCTGAAGCAACGCGGAGAGTTATCGAGCGGGAAGTACCCGGAATGGCTGAGGCAATGAGACACGCTGCCATGCAGAAGAATCGGGGAGCCATGCTGTTTCGCGGAATCGTCGGCATTCGCGGCCGTACCCTGATCGTGAACTTGCCAGGGACACCGAAGGGGGTTCACGAGAACCTTGCTGCCATCATGGATCAGCTTCCGGAAGCTTTGCTCATGGTGACGGGGCAGTTCAGATTATAATTCCTATTTTTCTGACATAAAGTTGTCACACCGATGGACTAATTCTGTGATATAGGTTATGTTATTACTATATTGATGAAAGGGTTTTCGGAGGGGGAGAATAATCATGTCAGGCGGACTCCTACTTATTATCATAGCGGCACTGCTGCTCTTTGGACCGAATAAGTTACCGGAACTGGGGCGGGCTGTCGGTCGTACATACCGAGAATTTAAAGAGGCTACCCGTGATATTGCGGAGGATTCACCTGTCGCCAAGCCAGAAGCGGAATCAGTCTCAACAGAAGCTCAGAGCGAGAAGCGGGATACGAGGCGCTTACCTGAATAGCCAGTCTATATTGTATTTGAGTGTCCCTTCCTGTTACAGGGAGGGACATTTCCATGATATTGCTTGTTGCGGAGACAATTCCTGCTGAGTAAGGGAGGTAGTTGGATGAGTGAGGACAAAGCGCGTGAGCAGCAGACGGTGGTAGATCATCTGACTGAGCTCCGGCGCAGGCTGGTTTATGTGTTAATGGTGTTTGTCCTGGTACTTGTGGGAGCTTTTTTTATCGTTGATCCGATCTATCATTACATGACCATAAATGTGCTGTCCGGAGTCATTATTGAGTTAAATGCCTTTTCGTTCTGGGATGGCGTTGGCGTCTATATGAAGATCTCCATGCTGGTTGCGTTGGCCGTAACCCTTCCGTTTACCTTGTACCAAATCTGGGCCTTTGTCAGTCCGGGTCTGAAGCCTAGGGAACGTAAGGCTACATTGCGCTATATTCCTTTTGTCTTCATCTTGTTTATTCTGGGCCTAGCCTTTGGATATTTTGTTGTCTTTCCCTTGGCCATGACCTTTACCGGAACTGTAAACAAGGAGTTGGGCCTTGTCGAAACTTACGGGATGGCAGATTATTTTACATTTCTAATGAATATTGTTCTTCCGATCTCTCTATTGTTTGAACTGCCGTTAATTATTTTATTTCTTACGCAGCTTCGGCTGTTGAATCCGACACGTCTGAAAAAGATGCGGAGAGTTGCTTATTTCATTCTCGTGGTGATCTCGGTGATGATTACGCCGGCCGATTTTTTCTCTGCGTTTTTGGTCCTGATCCCGCTGATCATCCTGTATGAATTCAGTGTGGTTTTATCCGGCAGAGTGTATAAGCGGCAACAGGAAAAGGATGCGGAGAGAAACGAAAAGGCTGCTTCTTCCAATTGACCGATCCGTGCTGATTATGGAGCTGTCTCAGAAGTTCTTGCCGACACTTCTCTCGTCGTAGTTAACTGCAAGAGCGCAGCAATGCGAATACACCAACGACAAAAAAGCCGACCAATGATTCTGCGTGCCGGGGGCAACGTGTGAAGTATGCTTACGATCGCTGTTGTTCGCAGATTTCTTGATTGTATAAACCCTAGCAGGGTAGAAATCCGCTCACAAAGGCGAACACTTTCGCTTTATGCTTCCGAAGTAGCTTTCTTACAGAAAGCTTGTAACACTTCACACTTATGCCCTTATTACGCAGGGCTCTTCAGTCCGGCTCTATAGTTGCCGGATGCACTGCACCCCTCTATGACGCAAATGCATTCAAACAGTAAATAGGCAACACCGCATCATCATCGGGGATACCTTCATTTCAATCAGCCTGCAGGGCAAGGCTATTCCAGTAGATTCTGTGAAATACGACCAAATACGCATGCGTAACATGCGTAAACCTCGTGCCGAGCGCAGCTCCATGGCGCGGTGTTTCGCAGCATGACAGTGATCGTTCGATGGTATGAAAGCAGTACGATCGTACGCATTTAGTGAAAAAAGTTACCTTAAATTCAGTGGAAATGATAAAAATGCGGATATAGTGAAATTTTTGTACTTAAAGTTGACTAAAACACGGGTTTGGCTAGTTACTGGCGATCTAAGGTAAGTTTTTTCACTAAAAGTGGGTTTGTGCATCGAATGAAGATTTTAAGATAAGTAATTTCACTAAATCGCGACCGGATGAGCATGAGCAAAATGAAGGTCAAGAAGAACGGGTGAATTCGAAGCAAGACTGAAATGCCAATGGGACAAGTTAATTTCGGAGGTAAACTTCAGTACTGGCAGCACAGGAAAAGTTTCGGTGTAGGGCCGGAGCATCGTGAGGCGGAGGCGCAACTTTAGGCGCGGTAGGTCATTGACGTCGTGCATAAGCTATCGCGTAAGCTGCCATTCGCGCTTTGCCCAAGACTGTGCTTGATCTCCTGCTTGTATGCTGAAAGGGCCTGTCCCGCTGATCGAATTTTGGGACAGCCTCTTTTCAGCAGCCGCTTCACTTAATTGGAATAGTTTTCTAGTCCAAGGGATAGAATGGTGAAGGGCTGTCCGAGGCTCAGCAAAAATTGCAGCTAAATTGAAGAAGGGACTTGAAATTCGTTTCTAAGTTGAGTATCATAATTATTGGTTATTAGCACTTGATGTTGTTGAGTGCTAATACATAGTTTAATTTAATTCACTCTACACAACATATTTAAAGGAGGCTATTTTTCATGATCAAACCTTTAGGTGAACGCGTATTGGTAGAACCGATCCAACAAGAGGAAACTACTGCTTTCGGGATTGTGCTTCCGGATACAGCGAAGGAGAAGCCGCAAGAAGGTAAAGTCGTTGCTGTAGGCAGCGGCGCGCTGAAGGACGGTGCTCGAATTCCGCTGGAAGTGAAGGAAGGCGACCGTGTCTTGTTCTCCAAGTATGCCGGTACGGAAGTAAAGTATGAAGGCAAAGAATATTTGATTATGAAAGAAAGCGACATTCACGCCATTATCGGCTAAGCAAGCAAAGTGGCATAGAGAATTAGCAGCTCATCATCATATTCCAGGGAGGTAATTATTCAATGGCTAAGGAAATTAAATTCAGTGAAGACGCCCGCCGCGCAATGCTTCGCGGGGTAGATACATTGGCAGATGCAGTTAAAGTTACGCTTGGACCTAAAGGACGCAACGTCGTTCTGGAGAAGAAATTCGGCAGCCCGCTCATTACTAATGACGGTGTGACGATTGCGAAGGAAATCGAATTGGAAGATGCTTTCGAAAACATGGGCGCTCAGCTCGTTAAAGAAGTAGCAACCAAGACGAATGACGTAGCCGGTGACGGTACAACAACTGCTACGGTACTTGCTCAAGCCCTCATCCGTGAAGGTTTGAAGAACGTAACTGCAGGTGCAAGCCCGATCGGATTGCGTAAAGGGATCGACAAGGCGGTTCGTACTGCCGTTGAAGAATTGAAGAAAATTTCCAAGACAATCGAAGGCAAACAATCGATCGCTCAGGTTGCTGCGATCTCTGCCGCTGACGAAGAAGTGGGCGAACTGATTGCTGAAGCGATGGAAAAAGTGGGCAAAGACGGCGTTATTACCGTTGAAGAATCCCGCGGCTTCGCTACAGAGCTTGAAGTGGTTGAAGGGATGCAATTCGACCGCGGCTATGTATCTCCATACATGATTACTGACACGGATAAGATGGAAGCCGTTCTCGAGAACCCATATATCCTGATTACAGACAAGAAAATCAGCAGCACACAAGAAATCTTGCCGCTGTTGGAAAAAATCGTACAACAATCCAGACCACTGTTGATTATTGCCGAGGATCTGGAAGGCGAAGCGCAAGCGATGCTCATCGTGAACAAACTGCGCGGAACCTTCAATGCGGTAGCAGTCAAAGCGCCTGGCTTCGGCGACCGTCGTGAGGCAATGCTGCAAGATATCGCAGCTCTGACTGGCGGACAGGTGATTACCGAGAAGCTCGGCCTTGATCTGAAGAGCACCGTTGTAGAACAATTGGGTAATGCTCGTCAAGTTATCGTGACTAAGGAAAATACCACAATCGTTGACGGAAGCGGCGACAAGAGCGATATCCAAGCTCGTGTGAACCAAATCCGTGCTCAACTGGAAGAGACCACTTCCGAGTTCGACAAGGAGAAGCTGCAAGAGCGTCTGGCGAAGCTGGCTGGCGGCGTAGCTGTTATCAAAGTCGGCGCAGCAACCGAGACCGAACTGAAGGAGCGCAAGCTGCGCATTGAGGATGCTCTGAATGCTACTCGCGCTGCAGTAGAAGAAGGTATCGTATCCGGCGGCGGCGTAGCCCTCGTGAACGTATACGGCGCAGTTTCTGCTCTTGAGCTTAGCGGCGACGAGAAGACAGGCGCTAACATCGTGCTTCGCGCTCTGGAAGAGCCTGTTCGCACAATTGCAGCGAACTCGGGTGAAGAGGGCTCCGTTATTGTGGACCGCCTGAAGAAAGAAGAAGTAGGCATCGGCTACAACGCAGCTACCGGCGAATGGGTGAACATGTTTGACGCAGGGATCGTTGACCCTGCCAAGGTTACCCGCTCCGCGCTGCAATACGCAGCTTCCGTGGCAGGTCTGTTCCTGACAACTGAAGCCGTTATTGCCGACAAGCCTGAGCCGGAAAAAGCCAGCGCTCCTGATATGGGCGGCATGGGCGGCATGATGTAATAAAGGTCTGCAAAGCCGTGTGTGGTAAGGGTTTCTCCTCGGAGAAACCTTGATTGCCAACATTGTGTATAATAAAGACACCTTAGTGTGATGGAAATCACTCTAAGGTGTCTTCTATTTTTAACTAAGGAGATGATGATTTGAGTTTAACAAGACGGTTGAATTCAAATGAGATAGATGGTATAGCCACTTTTTATCATTTTGATAATCATACTAAAATTGTACTAACAAATAATATGCTACATAACAGGAAGCCTATATTTTCAACAAAGTCATCCCATACTCATTCGTAACAAAGTTCATGTCTGAATCACGAGAAACCAGTACCAAATTAGCTGTAGAGGCAGTTGCAATAATGAGCGCATCAGGAGTTTTTATTTTCCGACCCTTGCTTCTCTGTTCGCTTTGCATGGAAGCTGCTTTTCTTGAGACAGCGGAATCGACGTGTATCATATGCCTAGGGGAGAATAGTCTTTCTGCGATTAAGAACTGATTGTGTTTGACACCGCTCAGCACTTCACATTCCGTAATCGTCGAAAAGAATATCCGTCGTTGTTCTTCTTGGGCTTGTCGTACTAATTTTACAGCGGCATGATCGTTGTCCAGAATGGCGATGACGATGTTGGAATCGAATAAATATCCGGAGTGGTTGCGGGTCACTTTCCCCAGCCCTCCCGTGACTCATGAATGTGGTCTAATAATTCTTGCGCTTCCCCGGGCTTCAGAATTCCAGCCACACTTAAAATGTCATCTACTGAGTAATCATCAAAGTCCTCGATGGTTTCTGCTTCAAGATCTATGACAAGCTTCTTGGTGGAAATATTGTTTTCAGATAAAAACTCCCTTAAGTCTTTTGCTATATGAGGATGGAGTTTGCGTACCATTGACATGGAGAACCACTCCTTTATCAAAATATGTTGCTAAATCGTTTCGCTTTCCGCGACCTTCTTCGATCTTTACTTATAAACAATTATACCCGAGAATGGAATGAATGGATACGGCCGCGGCACACAGAACGAGTTAGATTAAGGACGCTTTGACGATCATGATCAGTTTTGGAGCGCTTATTGTTGCTCTGCTGACACTGGTGGTGGCCATCGTCGTAGCGATTAATCAGCACACAAAGAAATAGGCCGCCCTAGGGATTAGGTATGCGGTCTATTTCAACGTCTAGCTTATCAGCCGCCCGCTCTTTAAAGCGGCACGTGTACCCAGGGGGGCGTGTATCCAGCACGGCTCCTTTACTATTGTTATCACAGCACAGACAATGGTTATACCTCAATCTGCCGGATCATGTACATATGGCTGAAAGCAATCTTATTCCACAACAAGAATACGAGGCGATGCTTTACGGATGACATTGGATGAGACCCAGGCTCCCAGAGCGGCGGAGATGATGTTGATGCTGGCGATGAGCAGAATTCCGCCCCAGTTCAGAACAATTGGCAAATGAACAATGCCGTATCCGGCAAGGACCGTTTCCAGCAGGGTGGGTAGCAAATAAACGCCTGCCGCGATGCCAAGTATGGCTCCGATCGCCGATAGAGCGGCGATTCCCAAAGTTATTGACCATCTTAAGCGTTTAGAGGCCATGCCGACTGATTTATAAATGCCATAGGTTTTACTTTCTCTCCGAATATTAATGCGGCAGGTACTGAAAATAATGATGAACGTAACGAGTACAAATAGCATACCCATCAGACTCATCGGGAAGATTAAAATGTTGGACGCCTCTTTAAAGACGGAATCCAGCAGCGTCTGTTGTGTTACTACTGATGTGGAAGCTTTAAAGCTAATATTCAATGCATCCGCCACCGTATCCGCCTGATTAAGGCCGTTCACATTAATAAATACCACATCCACATCATTGTAGGTCGGATTAACCGTTCTAACAGCATCCATCGTAATGCGTCCAGAAATGGACATATTGGCTATGGCTTGATAAATTCCCGTGATGATAAAGGTCTGCTGCTTACCTTCAATATATACATCTATTACGTCGCCCAGGTTCTTATTCAACATTTTCGCCACGTTTACGCCAAGGGCAATTTCATTTGGCAGGCGCGGATTGTTTCCGCTCAAGGTTTCAAATCCTAATTGCCGGTAGTCTCCGTCCAGAACACTAATAGAGATACTCAGCGATTGACCAACTGTATCCGGTCTAGCTTCTGAACTGATGATCCCTGTTATATTAGCCTGCCAGCCATAATTAGCAATTCTGGAATCGGCATTTATGACTTGCTCGAATTCGGCACGGGGGAACTCGGTTTTATTAACAATCACGGCTGCGATATTGGCGTTGTCATAACCCCATTTCGCTGCTGTATGCTGAATGCCGGTAATGCTGCTTATCAGAACATACCCCAGTACCAATACAGAGGAAGCCATCGTGGTCAATATCAACATGAGAACGGACACTTTGATATTCTTGATCAGGTTCCTTAGACCGATAACAACGGTGGCGGGAAAATGACCGAATCCAAGCCGTCGAACGCCGGCCGAGTTCATTCTGCGGCTGATTTTGCTGTTGTCCGTTTCCGACATGCCATAACGAATCGCTTGTACTGGTTGTATCTTACGCGCTTTCTTTGCATACAGCACCACGAACAAAATAACCAGGGCGAATAAGATCAGCCCTATGAGCATGGCGGCGCCGAAGCCTTGAATTCTGAGATCGGTATCGGCTGTCTTAAGCGAAGATAGCGAGAAGGTAAGGATAAGCCGGGACGACAGGGTACTAAGTACCAATCCGGGCGGTATGGAAACAAACGAAAGAAACGAATACAGCATGACATAGGTAGCGATTGTTCTACGGGACGTCAGGCCTAATGATTTGAGTACCCCAATGGTTTTGTAATTGGCCAGAATGGAATCGGAGATGGTAAAGCCAATGGTAATGAGCGCAATCAGCATCATGACCAGGCCCAGGAAAATCATAACAAATCCGATGATCCGATTAATGATCAGGTAAAAAGATGATATGCTTTCAAACTCCATTTTCGATTCGAGGAACGGGGTGCCTAGATCTTTTTCAAAAACCTCCCAATAGTCCCTATTGTTGCTGTAATCAGCAAAGCGAAGCCCGATCAAATAATTATCATTGCCTGGCAAAGCCGTGAGTTTCCCTTGATAATCATCGCTGTTCATCCAGATACGCGAGGTATTTGAGAATGGTGCGCCGAAAGGAACATCCACAACAATGGCAGACACTCGCAACTCCAGTATGAGGGCTCCGGCTTTGAAGCTGATCATGTCGTCTACGGAAATATTGTAGGAGTTAGCCATGGAAGTGGGAACCCATATCGCTCCCTTCTCCGGAGTAGGGCTTACCATGCCTTGCGAGAAAACAAGCTCATCTACGCCCAGAGGAGAAGCAGGGGTATTCATCATGAACAAATAAAGGTTCGGAAAGTCCTGACCCTGATGAGAGATTCCCGACAAAGCACGATATTGCAGCAGTTTTGTTACTTCGACGCCATCCTGTGCAGCCCACCAGTCATGGACAAATTGCGGGTCATGATGCCCTTTTTCAAGCGTCAGGATTTGATGAGATCCGTTTGTGCGGCTATGCATTTCCGTGAACAGATTACCGGTATTGGCAATAATGATCGCCGCCGTGGGGACCAACAACGTGGATAGCAGGATGAGTAAGGCGATAAACAGATTTTGAACCTTGCTTTTTTTTAAATAGGATAAGCTAAGCCTACAAACTGCAGCCATCATTTACTCCTTTCCCGAAACGAAGGAGAAGATCAGGGCTTCCCGTTCCTGGCTATGATTAGCGTCGTATTTCTCAAACTCCAGAATTCCGCCGATTTTACCGTCCCGGATATAAAAAAGCCGGTCAGCCCTACAGGCTGCTTTAATGTCGTGAGTAACCATAACGACCGACTGCCCCTGACGATTTATACCGCTTAGAATGTCGAGTACGGCTTTGCCGTGATCGTAATTCAAGCTTCCGGTCGGCTCATCCGCGAAGATGATGTCGGGAGAATTAATCAATGCCCGGGCAATCGCCGCCCGTTGCTGTTGTCCACCCGAGGTTTGGGAAGGAAGGCGGTTATTCAGGCTGTCGATCCCCATGGAACGGAGCAATTCATTCGCTTTAGCCTTCACTTTGTTCTTTTTATATCCGGCAATATAGCCCGGTAAGGAAACGTTGTCCATAATTGAAAGATCAGGCACAAGGTTTATACTTTGATAAATATAACCTATCCTCTTGGCGCGGAAATCGGACATCTCTTGTTCGCTATAAGCATCAATACGTTGCTCGCGGAAGTAGACCTCACCCGCACTAACATTATCCAGCCCGCTAAGCAGGTACAGCAGGCTTGACTTTCCCGACCCGGAATTCCCCATGATGACAGTAAACTCCCCTTCATAGATTTCCAGGTCAATATTGCGGATCGCATGATGTTGCTCGCTTCCGGCATTGTATGTCTTACATAGATTTTGGGCGCGGATAATTACCGTTCCGGACATTTGCATCACTCCCGTTTTTCTGTTTAAGCAACAGTATAGGTGCCGAATATTTAAAAAGGCTTATCAAGTTATTAATAAAATATTACTGCTGCGAATTTAACAGTTTGGAAGAGTGAAATGGAATGTAGTTCCTTGCCCCTCTTTGCTTGTAAAAGAAATCTGACCGCCGTGAGCTTCAATAATAGTTTTGCAAATCGAAAGCCCCAAGCCTGATCCCTCCAAAGCATGCTCCCGGTAGGCGGTGCTTGCTTGTCCTTTGAAATAACGCTCAAATATAAAAGGCATATCCTGGGGCCGGATTCCTTTGCCTGTATCGGTAATCGTAATCTTCAAATGTCCCGTCTCTAACTCGGCTTTGATCATGATGGTGTCCCCGGGAGCGGTGTGCTTTAACGCGTTGGATACTAGATTGGAGATCACTTGCTCGATCCGCACGGTATCGATATTGATCAGAACGTTTGGGATATCCTCAGGTTCTACGTAAACTAGGCCATTAGAACGGACATAATGACCGATAGGTTTGAGCATATGCTGCAATAGTTCCTGGCTATACTGTTCACGAGGATCTACCGAAATCTGCCCTAGTTCCTGTAAGGCATGAATAAGCAGGTCATCCACAAGCCTTGCTATTTTATCCGTATTGGTTCGCATGACTTCAACGTATTCCAACATCGTTTCCGGGTCCGGACAAATGCCCTCAAGAATCGCGTCTATGTAAGCCTTCACGGTCGTAATCGGAGTTTTAAGATCATGGGAGATATTTGAAATCAGTTCTTTTTGCGCTTGCTCCTGCTTGATCCTCTGTATGTTCAGATGCTTAATTTCTTCTCTCATCAAATCAAACATGCCAAATAATTCGTCCAGTTCATCCATTCTGGCGTATTGAATCTGCTGCTCGTAATTCCCCTTCAGGATGGCTTCAGCATGCTGCTTCAATGTTTGAACCGGGGATATCAGATGCAGCTCCATTTTTCTTTTAATTGAATTGAATAGAACAACTAGGCTCAGAGAGAGCAGTATTGCAGCAAGGAAAAGCAATAAGGGGATAGTGTTGGTTTTCTGTTCGAGAATGATGTTTTCAGGAACAGTAAAAATAGCATTTCCTATTTGGGTCGGGGGCGTTCCGCTAATGACAGGAAAAGCAATTTCAAAGTATTCTCCTGCTTGCAAAGCAGAGTGCATGTCATAGTGAAGATCAGTATGTAAATCGATTTTTTGAATCGGGGGAAGGCCTGCTGTTTGGAAGGAAACCGTACCAGCAGGATTTGTGTACATCATTTCAACATTGTTAGCTTGCGTTAATGTGTCAAGTTGCTCCCGAACCCCAGCATCATCAAGCTTGTCCGCATGTTGCTCCAGATAAAGCATGATCGGATTAACGGTTATCCGAACTTGGTTGATAACATACTTGGGATCGGAGGCACTGTCACCAGTGTCGATGTACATAAAAAGACCTATACTGCAGCCTGTTATTATGGTCAGACAAATTATGACGGCCCTGAACCAGTTCCTAGACCAACTGCTCAATGACATGAAGTATGCTCCAATCGTAGATTAGTCCAAACTAAATTTATATCCTACGCCCCATACTGTCTTCAGATAGACCGGGTTCGATGGATCGGCCTCAATCTTTTCCCGGAGCCTGCGGATATATACGGTTACTGTGTTCTCATCCCCGTATGCCGCATATCCCCAAACCGCGTCAAGCAGTTGAGCTTTGGAGAACACTTGATTTTTGTGGCTTGCCAGATAGTGGAGCATCTCGAACTCTTTGGCCGACAGCGCAGCCTCTTTGCCGTCTATCGTTATCTTATAAGCCTTTTTATCAATCATCAGCCTGCCTAAATATAGCTTGTCAGGATCTTGCCGCTCGCCAGTAATCATTTCATATCTGCGGAAGTGGGCATTAATTCGGGCCAGCAATTCACTTAAAGAAAATGGCTTGGTCATATAATCGTCGGCTCCGAAGCCAAGTCCCAGAACTTTATCTGTATCGCTGCCTCTAGCGCTTAAAATAAGAATGGGCACATTATTTCTGCGCCTGATTTCCCTGCATAAATCGATGCCATCCATATCCGGGAGCATAATATCGAGAATAATATAATCCGGTTGCAGCAGCTCCAACATCTGCAAGCCGTCTTTTCCGTTCCCTGCAATGGCAGCCTCATATTTGTTTTTTGCTAAATAATCTCTCAAAATACGCGAAATATCTTGCTCATCTTCAATAATGAGGATTTTACGGACTTGCTCCATGGTCAACTCTCCATTTGTTTTAGGCGTACTTTCTCTATTATTTTATACTATATAAGTTGAACTACTGAATATTACGTTCTGGGGGCAACGTGTGAAGTGTTCTTACGATTATATAGTCAGCATTATCAAACTCGGGTATATGGAATAAAGTTAATGCGTTTTCCGTACTTACTCTGGAAAACGCATTAACTACAGAAGTATCAATAATTTTCTATCTTTACTTATAAAGAATTATACCCGAAAACAGAATGAATGGATACGATCATGATCAGCTTTGGGGCGCTTGTTATTGCGTTGCTGACGCTGGTGGTGGCCATCGTTGTAGCGATTAATCAGCACACAAAGAAATAGACCGCCCCAGGTGAGGGAAGCGGTCTATTTCTGTCGCTTTACAAACCAACCATAGCCGATCGCTCTTTAAAGCGGTACGTGTACAAGGGAGTCGTGTGTCCAGCACGGCTCCTTTTCTATTGTTATCATAGCATACAGCGAAATATACCTCAAGACGGAACAGTCGTTCAAGCATGATGGCCTGGTTCAAGCAAAGAAATCCACGAACAACAGCGATTATAAGAACACTCCTACGTTGCCCCTACATGCACAATTGTTAGTCCGATCATAGCCTTAAATATGTAAAGTGTATTTTGCTATTGAAATAAGTTGGTAATTTTGATTATGATGTTACTAAAGATGTTAACTAAATCTAGAGTAGGTAGATTATGAGTTTAAATGACAATATATTAATTAAAATTCGTGAAATGAGAGAGAGCTTTACTCCGGTTGAACGATTGGTTGGAGATTACATCCTGGAAAATACGGAAGAAATCCCTCATCTGTCGATCAAGGAATTGGCTCAATCGAGTAAGACAAGCGATGCTTCTGTCCTTCGCTTCTGCAAGACGATGGGTTACAGCGGATACCGCAATTTTATTGTGAGTATATCCGCTTCTTTGGGTTCTCGTGACGAGGATGCAAGAGCTCAATATACCGATATTCGGCCGGGTGATGACCTTTCGACAATTATTTCAAATATCTCCTTGAATAATATCAAGTCCATTGAGGATACGCTTAGTGTTATTGATCGAAAAGAAATTGCAAGAGCCGTAGAGTTACTGCGTCATAGTAAGCGAATTGTTTTCTTCGGAATAGGCGCCTCCGGAATTATTGGCATGGACGGGCAACAAAAGTTTTCTAGAATTAATAAGATGTGCCACGCTTATACGGATGGACATAGTCAGCTTACGGCAGCAACTTTACTTGAGAAGGATGATGTTGCTATCTTCATTTCCAACTCTGGAGCAACTAGCGATATTCTTGATGCACTGGAGATTGCTCAAAGGAACAAAGCGAAATGCATTGCAATTACGAAGTACAATAAAAGTGAGCTCGCAGAGCGGGCGGATATTGTCTTGAGTATATCTACACCGGAAATCACTATCCGCAGCGGTGCCATGGGCTCGCGGATCGCGATGCTTACGATCGTTGATATCTTGTTTGCCGGTGTGGCAAGCGCAGAGTATGAGCAAGTGAAAACCTACTTAACAAAGACGCACAATATATTAAAGAAAAAGCTTAGAAATTAGTCTGACCCTGGATTTTTGATTTTTAATGGGCAGTGACGAGTGACGAGTATTTGGGCAACTCGCAGTCATGAACGAATGACGCGGGATGCCTTTTTTTGTCTTGATGTCAGGTTAGCTACATAATATACAAGTTGAAATTTAGCGAAGTGCAGGATGGTTTTAGGTCTGATATGGGAGAAATTTAAAGAATAAAGTCATTAAAATGAATGATTTTTTTAGTATGCGACAGCTCTTTTGAAGCGGAGTTTATGAACAGGGAAGTGACTTTTCCTTTTTAGAAGGGATGCCTTTATCTATAACGTTGTAAGCGTTTAATTAAAATTCGGATTTCGTCTTGTAAGCGTTTTATAAATGTGATATAACAGAGTGTGTAAAGTATGAAATAAAACATCAGAATTTAATTTCCTAATGAAATTTAGTTTCAAAATCTATTGACGAAACTACCCGTTGTATATTAGTATAGGAGCATGAAATTTGTTAGTTAAATTAACACTCATTGTTATATCTGTGTGAGATTTAAGCTGGCAAGAAGGAGGATAGCTATGAATGACTACCTTGCGGGATTAACAACAGAAGCTGTGAATCCAGACACATTAATGATTGATGAATGTACGACGGAAGAAATGATCCAGCTAATGAACCAACAAGATGCATTGGTCCCCGCGGCTATAGCTGAGGAAATTCCGCAAATTGCAAAGGCGGTAGATATTCTGCACCATAGGTTATCGAATGGTGGAAGAATGTTTTACATAGGAGCCGGCACATCAGGAAGATTAGGTGTTTTGGATGCTTCCGAATGTCCGCCTACCTTTGGTACAGATCCTTCCTTGGTGCAAGGACATATTGCTGGTGGCGATATTGCTTTGCGCACTGCGGTGGAGGGCTGTGAAGACGATGCGGATGGGGGAATCGCCTTAATCGAAAGCATCGGTGTAACAGACAAAGATGTACTTGTCGGGATTTCGGCGAGCGGCAGTGCAAACTTCGTCATTGCTGCTTTGACGAAAGCAAGGGAGCTTGGAGCAGCTACGATTGGCGTCTGCAACAACAAAGGCTCGAAGTTCGAACCCATTGTAGATGTCTGTATTTCACCTGTAGTAGGGCCGGAGGTAATCAGCGGCTCGACTCGATTAAAGGCAGGAACCGCTCAGAAGCTGGTGCTTAATATGCTGACAACATGCACGATGGTCAAGTTAGGGAAAACGTACAACAACTTAATGGTTGACCTGAAGGCAAGCAATATTAAGCTCGTCGATCGCTCGATCCGTATCATTATGAACACAACGGGTGTAGAAGCATCAACCGCGGCAGAAACACTTGAAAAAGCATCCATGAACTGCAAGCTGGCAATCATGATGATTAAGACGGGGTTAGAGGCACAAGAGGCGGAGCAAGCGCTTAACGCCAACGGAGGACGCTTAAAACAAGCAATTGCATCATTAGTTTAGGCGGCAAAAGGGTTGGTAGACGAATTAAGTGATTTTCTAAGATTAAGGAGGCTGTATGGCATGGAAAAAAGAACACGGGTATTAACATTGTTTCTGTCAGCAATCATGATGTTGTCGCTCTTATCCGCATGCGGAGGAAACGGGAATAACACCTCTGCTTCTACAAACGACGGAAATACGGGCGGCAGCAACGGGGGTTCAGAGCCGAAGAAGGATACGATTACGGCGCTTTTGCCTCCGGTATCGGCGAATTATCAAGCTCGCTTTGCCGATATGGAGAAAGAATTTAATCAATTGTATCCGCATCTGACCTTGAAAATTGAACCGGCAAGCTGGGAAGATATGACCCAAAAGCTGGATACGCAAGTAAACGCAGGCTCGCCGCCGGATATTGCTTGGGTAGGTTCGACGGCCATTTCTAAATATGCGGCGCTGAATGTTCTTCTGGACCTTAATCCTGTACTCTCGGATGAAGTAAAAGCGGATTATGATGAAGTAGCCATGAAATACTTCCAATTGGGCGATGCTCAATACGGTCTGCCGGCTTATCTGGCTATTCACTCTATCGGCGGCAACAGACAATTCCTGGAGGAAGCGGGCATCGACTGGAGAAGCGTACAGCAAAACGGCTGGACTTATGAAGAATTCCGTGAAGCGATCAAGAATGGTGTGGTTAAAAACGACAAAGGCGAAACAACCCGCTACGGATTCGTATTCGCTACGTCAGGTGTTACATCCAAAGACTATCTGAGCATCATGGCCAAATCTGCCGGTTTGCCGGAATACTTTGACGAGGACCTTAAGTTCTCTTATACAAGCAAAAATTTCTTGGGTCTGCTTGAAGCGATCCGTCAAATGATCGATGATGGCTCCATGCCTAAGGAACTGAGCTCCATCGATGCAGGCAAGCGCTGGAACATGTTCTTGACGGGTCAAACCATGATCACAGGTAAAGGCCTTGCAAGCTTCGAGAACTCTGCGCGCCTGAACAATGAAAAGATTAAAGCAAATGATGGTTCTGCCGTTGCGGATTCCATCGAAGCCGAGTACATTGCGCTTCCTGTTCCTACATTTAACGGTGCCGACTATATCCCGACATCGGTGGTCGATGGCTACATTGCGCTTCGCGGTAAAAAAGAACCCTCGGAAGAGCACATTAAAAATATCGGCTTAGCCATCAACTTCCTGTCCTCCGGATCCATTGCGGCTAACTACAGTAATGAGCTGTTCTTATCGCCGGTCACCGAATCCGCACGTAATGCGGCAGTTCTTGAGGAATACCCTCGGAACGAAGATAACATTAAAGCAGACCAAGCCATGATGGCTAAAGCGGTTCCGGCTCGCACGGATATCCCGACGGATAAGGCTGCCGAGGCGATCAAGATCGAGACGGAAGTCATTGTTCCTAAACTGCAGGCTTTGCTTGCAAACGAAATTACGCCGCAAGAAATGTATGATGCGGTTAAAGCAGCTGCAATCAAATCCTTCGGCGAAGATGGCATTGTAGTTGACTAGTCTGACTTAGACCGGTAAGCGAAAGCTGTACGTATCCGAACGTACAGCTTTCCTTCTAAATTAGTCTATAGCTTGTACTGCCTGGAGAAGAGAGGTGCGACCCAATGAATCAAACGTTGACTAAAAGAAAAAAATTGAAGCTCGAAAGCGACTCAGGTTGGGGATATGCGTTTATTGCAGTAGCACTTATTGCGTTTTCTTTATTTACCGCATATCCGGTCATTAATGCTTTTATTATCAGCTTGCAAGAATACGCTCCGTTAGGATCCAAGTATGTCGGCCTGGAGAACTTCGTGAACTCGTTTCAAGATGAGCTTTTCTGGAAAGCGATGAAAAATACGTTGGTGTATACGCTATTAACGGTTCCGATGAATATTTTTCTTTCCTTTCTGATTGCGATTTTGATTATTCCTTTCAAGAAAAGAACGCAGACTGTCTTTAAAGCAATTTATTATTTGCCGGCCGTCGCATCGGGGGTTGCGCTTTCCGTTGTCTGGCTGTGGATTTTCGATCCGTTGAAATCAGGTATTGCCAATCAGGTTGTGGGCTTTTTCGGGATGGGCAATCAGAACTGGCTTGGTTCCAGTGCAACTGCCATGTTTTCACTTGTAATCATGTCCTGGCTGTCCAGCCATGGAACA
The DNA here is from genome assembly GCF_018333295.1 of Paenibacillus apis. Taxonomy (NCBI): domain Bacteria; kingdom Bacillati; phylum Bacillota; class Bacilli; order Caryophanales; family Paenibacillaceae; genus Paenibacillus; species Paenibacillus apis. The sequence continues at coordinate 247,264 of NZ_BORS01000006.1, read as the reverse complement.
GCAATTATCATTTATCTGGCGGCATTGCTCGGTATTGATAACAGCTATTATGAAGCAGCTGAAATTGACGGTGCGACATTCTTGCAGAAGCTTTGGTATATCGTCGTTCCTTTCCTTAAGCCAACCACGCTATTCCTACTTGTCACAGGTGTCATTGGTTCCTTCCAGGTATTCCAGAACGCCTATCTGATGACGGGTGGCGGACCGGACCATGCAACAACGATGGTAGGTTTGTTGATCTTTAACAATGCGTTCACATATTTCGAGTTTGGTGAGGCAGCAGCACAATCATTACTTTTAGCTGCAATTATCGCCTTTATTTCGTTCCTTCAATTCAAGTTCTTTGGCAATGACGTAGAATACTAGGAAAAGGAGCAGGATCCTATGGGTTTGTATAACAATAGCTTAGGTAGAAAAGGGAGTCTGTTCATCCGTAATGGCGTCATCATTACGTTCCTTATCCTGTTTGCCATAGCTACCATATTCCCGATTTACTTCATGATCATTTCCTCGTTCGGAGATCCGGTAGAAGCAGGTGCAATGAGCTATTCTATCTTTCCGTCGAAGATCTCATTTGAGTCCTACAAATTCTTCTTTGACTTCAGTCCACATTCCTGGGACTGGTTACTGAACTCATTTATTGTGGCAACAAGCATCACGATATCCAACGTGTTTTTTGCTACCCTTGCCGGATACGCTTTTGCAAAAATGAAGTTCAAAGGCAAAAACATTTTGTTCGCTATTTTGCTTGGATCGATGATGATTCCTGGCCAGGTAACCCAGGTCCCGCTGTATATTCTGATCGTAAATATTTTTAATCTGCAAAATACGTATCCAGCGTTGATCATGCCGAGCATAGTAACGGTATATAACATTTTCCTGGTGAAGCAGTTCATGTCGTCCATTCCAGGCGAAATTATTGAGGCTGCCAAGATCGAAGGCTGCTCTCAGCCTAAAATCTTCTGGCACATCATTATGCCTCTATCAAAAACCGTCATGGCCGTACTAGCTATCTTGACGTTCATGGCAGCATGGAATGACTTCTTCTGGCCGTTCCTGGTGACGAACACGATGGATATGCAGACCATTCAGGTCGGCTTGAAAAACTTCCGCTTTGCGAATACAACTTACTTTGCACCGATGATGGCGGGGGCTACCATTTCAGCAGTTCCCATGTTTATATTGTTCTTCAGCCTGCAAAGATACTTCCTTGAAGGGGTAACCGTCGGAGCGGTGAAGGGGTAATCGAATGAACAAACCATCAAAAGTTGATGCGGCATACTTAGTCGGTCTGATGTCCGGTACATCAGTAGATGGTATTGATGCAGCAGTAGTAAAGCTTTCTCCATCGGCTGACAGGGAGCATGGAGTAGAGGTTGAGTTGCTGGCTTTTGAGAATACTCCTTTTCCGGTACAAGCTAGAAATTCCATATTTGAGCTTTTTGATCCGGCTAACGCCACGATTGATAAGGTTGGCGCAATGAATATGTGGCTTGGCGAATTGTACGCCCAAGCCACATTATCCGTTATAGGGAAATGCGGACTCTCGGCCTCGCAAATATTTGCAATAGGATCCCATGGACAGACGATCTATCATGCGCCTGAGAAGAAGGCTATAGGCGGCTATAATTTGCACTATACCGTTCAGATCGGCGAAGGTGCTGTGATCGCGAACCGCACGGGAATCCCTTGTGTATCGGATTTTCGAGTCGCCGATATGGCGATGGGCGGGCAGGGCGCGCCATTAGTCCCATTTACGGAATATGTATTGTTTACCGATCCGGAAAGGACGCTTCTGATGCAGAATATCGGCGGCATAGGCAATGTGACGGTGCTGCCTGCGAATGCGTCTCCTGAACAGGTATTTGCTTTTGATACAGGCCCCGGAAACATGATTATTGATGGGCTTGTATCGCAATTGTATGCTCCGCTCACGATGGATGCCGGCGGTGAAATTGCTGCAGGCGGTCAGGTGATTAGCGAGCTGCTGGAGTGGATGCAGCAGAATGAATATTATGCAATGCCCTTGCCCAAATCAACCGGCAGAGAACGGTTTGGTCAACAGTATGTTGCACAAATTCTAGAGCTGATGAAGACGAATCGCTGGAAAGCGGAAGACGTAATTGCAACGGCCACGCGCTTAACGGCATGGAGCATCGTTGACGGCTATGAACGGTATATTAAGCCGCAGCATCAAGCGCAGCAACTGTTAGTTGGCGGTGGCGGCAGCTATAACAAGACGCTATTGCGTGATTTGCAGCAATTGTTTGCGCCGCATCAGGTGCAGGTGCTGACGCAGGAGGATATCGGCGGCAACAGCGATGCCAAGGAAGCCATTGCTTTTGCTCTGCTGGCATATTACACGATGAATCGAATGCCTAATAATATGCCGCGCGTGACCGGAGCTTCTGGCCCGGTCATCATGGGAAAGGTCTCATTTCCCTATCCTGGACGTTGAATGGAGGCTTGGATGATGATGCAGATCAGACCCTATTCTATAGAAGACCGCTCGGCAGTCGTAGAGCTCTGGAATCGCGAGGCTACGAAATATGACTACAAGCCATTTTTAGAGCAAGAGTTTCACGATACCTTTATCGATCATCCCTATTATGACGCTCATTGCATGTGGGTGGGCTGTAACGGAAAAGAGATCGTTGGTTTTGCAGCCGGCTGCAGCGGGGATGAGCTTCCTCTTGGGGATGTGGCGGGCTACATTACATGTGTGATTGTGGATGCTGATGCAGCCTCGCCGAAACATTATGATGCATTCCTGTCTTTAATAGAAGAAAGATTTCAGCAGCTCGGAAGGAAGCAGGCGGAGGTCTTGTTTTTTAACCCGGTTAAGCTGAAGTGGATAATTCCAAGCTCGCCGCAGCATGAGCATAATAATGCCCCGGGCATCAGTAAGGACCTGCCGCTATACGAAGCTCTAATTGCCAGAGGCTACGAAGACCGCGCGACGCAATGCGGCATGTATTTGAAGCTCGGAAGCTTTGCCGTCCCTGAAGATATGATTCGCAAGGAAGCTAAAGCGAGTGCTGAAGGCTATGCTGTGACTTCTTATATCCCGGAGCTGCATACAGGGCTTGAAGCGACCCTTGCCGCCCTGCAAAATCCGCAGTGGGAAAAGGATGTTGTTGCTTATATGAAGGATGGCGCGCCTCTTGTCGCAGCAGTACACGGCAGCGAAGTAGTCGGCTTTGCCGGTCCGATTATTCTAGAGCCTACGGGACGGGCTTTCTTTTGCGGAATCGGGGTGCACCCGCAGCATGAGGGCCACGGCCTCGGCAGCATCTTGTTTTTCCGCATGGTGGAGGCCTTCCAGGACGCGGGCTGTCAATATATCTCCCTGTTCACCGGAAGCAATAATCCGGCGCTTCGAATCTATCAAAAAGCGGGCTTTACGATTGAAAAACAATTTTCTATATTGCGGAGGGAGCTTTGAAGATGAGCGAAAAATTAACGGTTCTAGCGATTGGCGCACATGTCGGTGATGCAGAGCTGGCTTCGGGCGGTGTTCTCGCCAGTCATGGTTTAAAGGGAGACCGCATCGTAACGTTGGCTTTAACTGCAGGGGAGCGAGGCGTCCCGGCAGGGCAGGAGATGAAGGAATATCGTCAGCAGAAGGTGAAAGAGGCGCGGATTTTTGCGGAGATGCTTGGCGGGGAGGCCGTAGTCTTTGATTATTGCGACGGGGAGTTGCCTGACAATCAACAGATCCGTATGGAGGTCTGCGACGTGATCCGCCGCGTGAAGCCGAACATAATTATTACGCACTGGAAAAACAGTATGCATAAAGACCATGCGCTGACCCATCATATCGTAAATGATGCCCGCTTCTTCGCAAGCCTGTCTACGTTTGAACGCGAGCATCCGGCTCATTTTGCGGCAAGATTGTATTACTCCGAGAACTGGGAGGATGCGGTCGATTATGTCCCTTATGTCTACGTGGATTTCGATCAGGCGGCATTTGATCTGTGGATTGAGGCGCTAGGTAAGCATTGGTTCGTAACGAACAGCAAATCTTTTAAATATATGGATTACTATAAAGCGCTGGCCGTTGTCCGCGGCTGTGAAGCAAGAAAGCAATATGCGGAAGCGTTTATGGTGCCTGCCGAGACGATGAAGGTTAGACAGTCCAGTCTTTGGTAGCTAATCAACGGGCCGAGTAGGAGGGCAAATTCATATGGTGTTAAACGGCATTGATTCGATCACGAAGTACCGAGACTTGTTTGAGGGGAAGCGCGTAGGCTTGATCACGGCGCCGACCGGTCTTACAAAGGATTTTAAATCAACGATTTCGATCTTGCATGAAAACTTTCATCTGGCTGCGATGTTTTCCCCCGAGCATGGGGTTCGCGGGGATTTGGATGCCGGGGCATTAGTGGACACTTATATGGATCCTATTACGGGTGTCCCGGTCTATAGCTTATACCGGAAAGATTCCAAGCGTTTAACCCAAGAAATGCTGAATGAAGTAGACATCATGGTATACGATATTCAAGATGTCGGTGTGCGGTATTACACTTTCATTTATACGATGCTGTATGCACTTGAAGATTGTGCTAAGGCAGGCGTGGAATTCGTTGTTCTTGATCGCGTAAATCCGCTTGACGGGGTAACGGTGGAAGGGAATATCCTGAAGCCGGGCTTCAAATCCTTTGTAGGAAATTACGAGCTTGCCGCCAGATACGGCTTAACAGCAGGCGAAATCGCAACGATGGCAAATGATCAGATGAATTGGAAGGCCTCGCTGCATGTCGTTCGCTTGGAAGGCTGGGAGCGGAGCATGTCCTTCCCGGACACCGGATTAACCTGGGTGCATCCTTCGCTTGGGATTCCGCGATATGAGACAGCCTTATTATATACAGGCACCTGCTTGTTTGAAGGCACGAACTGCTCTGAAGGACGCGGGACGACGTTCCCGTTTGAAATGATCGGAGCTCCGTTCATTCAAGCCCAGCAATTGGCGGATGAGATGAACGCGAAGAGACTTCTGGGCGTGCGCTTCCGTCCAGTCCATTTTAAACCGACGTCATCCAAGCACCAAGGGGAGCTATGCGGCGGCGTCCAGATTTATATTACCGATATCCAGGCTTTGAAGCCGCTAGAAGTGGGCGTAACCTTATTATTTGCGATTAGAGATATGTATGAGGAATTTTTATTCCTGCCTCCTGTAAAAGAGGGGTCCCGGCCTTTCATAGATCTGCTGGGCGGAGACAGCGTATATCGCAAGGAGCATATTCAAGCCAAGCCGCTGCTCGAGCAGTTTGCTGAGGAAAGCAGGCAATTTGCCGATATGAAGCAGCAATATCATTTATATCGCTAGCTATTGCTAGAGGATGGTGAATAATGATGAGAACCATAGATCAAATGAGCCTGCGTGAAAAGATCGGACAAATGATCGTTACAGGCTTCCCAACTCCCGAAATGACGCCGGAGATCAAAGAGGTCATCGAGCAATATCAAGTCGGCAACATCATTTTATTTTCGCACAATATCAAAAATAAGGTTCAACTGGGCGGGCTTGTGGCTGAGCTGCAGCGATGGTTCACCATGCATACAGGGATCCCGGGCTTTATTACGATCGACCAAGAAGGCGGCCGGGTAACCCGCATGCCCCAAGATGCGACCAATGTGGCCGGAGCCATGGCCATCGCTGCTTCGGGACGACCTGAAAATGCCTATGCAGCAGGCCGAATGACGGCCAGAGAATTAAAGGCCTTGGGGATTAATTTCAATCTGGCTCCCGTGATGGACGTGAACAACAACGCCTTGAACCCCGTTATCAATGTACGTTCATACGGTGATTCCGTTGCGACCGTATCGGAGTATGGAATTCAAATGATGAAGGGCTTGCTCGAAGGCGGCGTCATGTCCTCGCTGAAGCATTTTCCGGGCCACGGAGATACAAGTGTTGATTCCCACATCGGCTTGCCGATCATTGAAAAAACGCTTGAGGAACTGGAGCAGCTTGAGCTGCTGCCGTTCAAGGCTGCCATTGAACAGGGCGCGCAGGCGATCATGAGTGCGCACATTCTGTTCCCGCAAATTGAGAAGTCCGGCGTGCCGGGCACCATGTCTTATACGATTATTACTGAACTCCTGAAGGAAAAGTTAGGGTTCGAAGGGCTGGTTGTCTCGGACTGCTTGGAAATGGACGCGATTAAACGCTTCTATGGTACGGCAAAGGGTGCGTTGGGAGCGGTTAAAGCAGGGGTTGATCTCGTATTCATCAGTCATACCCCTGAGAGGGTGAAAGAAGCGGTCCATTTGATCGAGGAAGCTGTATCAACTGGCGACCTGGATGAAGCGGTGATTGATGCAGCCGTTGCAAAAATTTTGGCTTACAAAGCGCAATATGCGACGATAGGGGAACCGGATTACGAGCTGGTGGGCTGCGATGTGCACCGGCGCGCAAACGAGCTCATGCGTATGGAGACGATCTGCTGCGTGAAGGGAGAGGTCCAGCCCGTTCAGACAGGTGACAAGCAAGTGCTGTTTATCGGCTCTTACTCCTATCGGAGCGACCTTGCGTCCAGCAGTGTGAATCAGGACCTCAGCTTCCCGCAGTATATGGGAGATTATTTTAAGACAGCTTATGAGATCATCGACATTGACCCGAGCAAGGAGCAAATTAACACTGTGTTGCAAAAGGCGCTAGGCTGCGGACATATTGTCATCGGCTTGTTCAATGCACGTGAAAACCAAGGACAGCTTGCGCTTGTTCAGAAGCTGTTGGCAGCTGGTCTCCAAGTAACGGCCATTACATTAGGCCGCCCGTACGATTTAGCCTTGCTTGAAGGCGAGTTTTGCGGGATTGCAGCCTTCGAGTATTCGGTGGATGCGTTCAAATCTCTCATTCCCATTCTGAATGGCGAGGTTAAGCCAACGGCCAAGATTACGATTCAGCTTTAGCGAATAAAGGACAACAAGAGGGGGACAGGGGCATGGCGTATATCGTTGGAATTGATGGGGGCGGTACCAAAACAGCTGTCACCATTGCCCGTGACCAGGAGGAGAGCTTATTCACCTTTACGGTAGGGCCGATTAATTATAACGGCGGCGATGCCGATGCGATTGCTGCCTCCTTTGAAGAAATTTTTAATCGAACGAGGCATTACTGCGGCGATCTGCGGGCAGTTGCCCATATCTGTATTGGAGCTGCAGGGATAAGTAACCCGCTGGTCGTCCGTTTATTGGAGCAGCATGTGCGCAGCAATGGATACAATGGGCCGTTAACGATTACGGGCGATCAAGAAACGGCTTTATATGGAGCACAAAATGACCTGCAAGGCATTATTCTCATTGCCGGTACAGGATCGATTTGCTTCGGGGTCAATGCAATGGGAGAGCGGCACCGCACAGGCGGCTTCGGTCATCTGATCGATGACGAGGGAAGCGGCTATAGCATTGGACGCGATCTTCTGTCTCTTTTGGTTCGAGCCGAGGACGGAAGAGTCAAGGATTCGATTGTTCCAGCGATGGTATATGAGCAGCTTGGACTAGGCACCGTGCAAGAGGTTATCGGCTTTGTTTATGATAAGCGTACGACGAAAAAGGAGATTGCTCAGCTTGCGCCGATCCTGACGACCGCCTGTGAAAAAGGGGATGTCCATGCGCTCAGGCTGGCGGAGCAATGCGCCGCGAATCTCTATGAGCTTGTGGTGCCTGTGATTGAAAAGCTTAAGCTGGTTGATAGCCCGATTGCGATTGCAGGAAGCGTCCTGCAAAAGTCGCACTTTGTGAAAGAAGCACTGGAGCGGAAGCTTGCACAAAGCCACCCGCAAAACAAGCTGATCTTACCGATTAAGGATGCAGCCTATGGCGCTGTCCTGTTAGGGAGAGCCAAAGCGAAGAGCGGCTAGATTTAAAGCCAAGACAAATAACGCCAAGACAATTATGGGGTGTCAGTCCAAACTGTTGGAGATGACACCCCTTTTTTAGACATCAACGCTTACTCAAAATTTGTCGGTCAAATAGAATACGGCTTGTTGTTTCGGGAACAGGACTTGGAGGATGCCAGCATGCTCAGCACACTCAATACGCCTTTCTGCGGCGGCTTCATGATAACCAAATATGATATAGGTTATTAAATCGCGCTCATCCACGTCCAATAAGGTATAGTCAAAGTCATCTTTGCTAGTATCGGAAATGGAAAGCTGGTGCTGATGATAATCCATGTATATAATTTCCTCATTGCATTGCAGAGAGATATGCAGCTCTTGATCTGCTGTTAGGGCGCCTCGAAGACGGTCTTCCAATTCAGGCTGAAGTTTATGAAACGCAGAGCTCAGGTTGATCATTTTCCACATGGCCATATTGATTCGAATGGGGGTTGCTCGATGCTGCTGGAAATAGGAATACAGCTTATGATCCTCCTGGAGCATAGCCAAGATTTGTCGTGCATTCGGACGCAGCCGGCATAAGGCATGAAATAGCTGCTCAACACCGTCCTCTGCTTCATTCAAATACAATAATTCATTTAGAAATACCTGTTCTGCCTCTTTCTTCTCAATGATCCCGTAAGCGATGATTTTTTCATCCCTGCGAAGCAGCAGACAATCGGCTCTTTTCCATTCCGGCCAGGTTATTAAATCACGCCAGTATGTTTCATTGCGGACTGCGGTATAGGTGCGATTTCGATTGAACTGTTCATAGATAAGACGGATCTCATCGAGATAACGAGCTTCAAAAGGAATGACCTCGCAGCTGCTTGGCCGCTCCAAGCTTGCCGGCTTTTTAATGGCGAGAGCAGTCTGGGGAATAAGTCTCCAGCCAGCCTTTTCATAAAATGCGTGCTTACTGGCCAGAAGCAAGCTGATATCAAAATCGGATTCTTTCATATAATTAGTCTGCGCGTGGAGGATTTTGTGAGCCAGACCCAGTCCGCGGCAATGAGGATCTGTCCCGACGCTTCCTATGGCACCCATTTTCAGGATGGCTCGACCGACTCGAATATACAGCGGGAAAATCTGCACATGGGATGCAATCTCGCCATCTACCTCCGCAAACCAGGTTGTATCCGGATCATAGGTGGTATCTTGGTCTAATCTTTCTTGAAAAAAATCCCGGCCTACCGAAAAGCACTTATCTAAAAGATCGTAAATTACTTCAAGCTGCTCTCTGGATGGATGATTCTTGACAATAATGTCGGGGGTCGTTGTCATCTTTTAGTTCCTCCTGCGCCTCCATGGTAGGGATACCCTTCCCTCATGCACGAAGCAAAGTTACAGATCAAACATTTTTGAAATTTAATTTCCTAATAATAGTTTAGTGTTGAAGTAAAATTTCGTCAATAGAGGCTCCGGACCGCTCCGTTTACTTCTCCGGTTCATTGTTGCCTTTACGCTTTACGGTGAACAGAACCTATGCTGTTGCAAAATAATTACGATCACACTACACTGATTCAAGGAAATACACATAAGGAGAGGAGCGGAAGCCATGTCGGAATCGAAGATTCCACGGATCGTCGTGGTGGGCAGTTTGAATATGGATCTAGTCGTGACTATGCCCAGACTTCCTTTCATAGGAGAGACAATTGAAGGCAGCGCGATTCATTATATTCCCGGGGGAAAGGGGGCCAATCAGGCTGTTGCCTGCGCCCGGCTCGGGGCACATACCCAGATGATCGGTGCTGTGGGAGGCGATCTCTTTGGAGAAGATCTGATGAGATCCATGAAGAAAAACGGAGTAGCTATAGAAGCCATTGCAAGGCTGGAGGAGGAAGCTTCGGGCACAGCAACCATCCTGCACACGCAAAAGGATAACTGTATCGTTATCGTACCTGGAGCAAACGGCAAGGTTACCCCGGATATGCTCCAGAAAAATGCAGAGTACATTCGCAATGCCGATCTGATGCTTGTTCAGTTAGAGATACCGACCGAGACGGTATGGCATGCCTTGACCTTGGCGAAGGCATCCGGCGTGCGTACCGTTCTGAATCCTGCACCGGCGCGTTCGTTGCCGGATGAGCTGTTGAAGCTGTGCGATTATGTAACGCCTAATGAGACCGAGTTCCTGGCGCTTAACGGTCGAAGCAGGGCAGTTGAAGAAGACCCGTCCGGTGAAGAAGTTTGGGCGGGATTGTTAAGGGACTGGGAGGATAAATACGGAAGCAAGGTTATTCTGACGCGAGGCAGCAGGGGAGCTTCTTATCTGGAGGAAGGCCGCATGCATACTGTGTCAGCTTTACCAGTCGAGGTGGTAGATACAACAGGAGCGGGGGACTGTCTGAATGCTGCGCTGGGTTATTCGCTGGCTCAGGATAGGCCGCTTCATGAGGCGCTTGCATTTGCCGTGAGAGCGGCCTCCTTCTCGGTTACACGTTTTGGAGCCCAGGCCGGCATGCCGGCACTGGAGGATCTATTAAAATAATGAATGTCATTCCCGAATCGTGACTCGCGTTCCGATCGGAACAATGCCGGCTAACTGCACGACGTCCTGGTTGAACATTCGAATGCAGCCATGCGAGACTTCGCCGCCAATGGAAGAAGGGTCATTCGTGCCATGAATTCCATAATGTGGTCTTGACAGTCCCATCCAGTAAGCGCCGAACGGGCCGCCGGGATTTGGGGCTTTATTGATAATCGTATATTCGCCTTGAGGCGTCTGGGTCAGCATCTTGCCGATGCCGACCGGGAAGCCTCTCAACACGTTGTTGCCGTCAAGCAGATATAAAGTCCGGTCCGACAGGTCGACGATAATCCGATAGTCAGGCATGGAGTATAGGCGCCTGTCAGATTAATGCGATAGCCAGCAGGGTAAACAGGCTTAAGGTGAGAATGTCGTTGCCGTACCATCCGGGTCCGTAAGGTCCGGGATAGAATGCCGAGGTCTGAACCGGGCCCCCTCTTTCCGGCCGTAAGTAGACGTTATTGTAATCTACATCCACAATGGTCCCGGTATAATGCTTCATATCTCGGGTCATAATTCTGACCTTGCGATTTTTCAACCGCATACAATTATAATACGCTTCTTCCATTTGGGCTTTCCTCCTCCTTTTTTTACTAAGCTATGTATGTCGCGCATCGAAAGGCACGGCTAACGCCACCCTTGAAGCGCTGTTTCAGTGCGCCCTTGGCAAGGGTTATACAAGAATAGGAATAGATGACTTAAGTAAAAGTGGAGTGCAGGAGGGGAGGACCGAATGGCAAAATTACTTGTGATGTCCTTGCCGACAAGACAGGATGCGGTGACGATCATTCAGGATCTATTGGAGAGCGGAGTGAAGAGGGAGGCTTTGTCTGTGCTTGCCAAGACGGAGGAAGCTCTGGGCAAGGTCTGTCTGGAGACCGGCTTGCCCAAGCCTTTGCGGGGAGACGGAAACCATGCGCTGTTCCATCCGTTGATCGAGATCAGCTCGATTTTAGAGAGAAAAGCAGTAAATGTTGCCGCTGCCGGAGCTGCGGGGAGATTGCTTGGAGGAGCGGAGATTGGCTGCGGGAGCGATGACCTGGTAACTTCTCTAGAAGGAATAGGGATTCCATTAGAAGATGCAAGAGATATGGAGCAGGCTTTGCTCAAGGACAACTATCTGCTCTTTATGGAAGGGAACGAGACAACTCCTTGGAATGCGATTGGGAAGCTGCTGGAGAAGCACAAGCATATTACTATTTATCCGGCCTAATTCAAATAAATTAATCTAATTTTCAGGTTACAGTAAGGAAGCTTTAAGGATAGGCTGATATAGTAAACATACTCCCTCTTCTAGAATATATAGAAGCAAGACAACCATCCCTGGCCAGAGGGATGGTTGTCTTTTGTTTTACACGATTCCTTTATCCATAGCCTTAACGATCAGAGACGCGAACAAGCTGTTGGACCAGGCGAACCATTCCCGGGAGAAATCAGCCGGATTGTCCGGGTGGAAGCCTTCATGCATATATCCGGTATCCGCATCCGTTGCGATCAGGGTATCAATCAGTTCCTTGATTTCTTGGTCATCAGTAGAGGTCAGGGCCTGCATAGAGAGAGCCATATGCCATACATATCCGCCCGGGGTATGCGGACTACCGATGCCCTTGGCAAACTTTCCTTCAAAGTAGAAGGGATTGTCAAAGCTTAAGGCAAATCGGCGGGTGTTTTGATAGATCGGATCCTCCGCCGAGACATAGCCGATGTAAGGGATGGATAACAGTCCCGGCGTCCCGGCATCATCCATCAGGCAATAGTTGCCGAAGCCATCGGTTTCATAAGCATAAATCTTTCCGAATTTTGGATGATCGACAATTCCGTAAGTGCGAATACCGTAATCGATCTCCTTGCGAAGCTTCTCGGCCCGTTCAGCCATACGCTCGTCCTTAAATACCTCCAGGGCGATTTCGCGGATGTAGCCCAGAATGACGACGGCAAACATATTGGATGGAATATTGTAACCGAACAGGCAAGCGTCATCGCTTGGACGGAAGCCTGACCAGGTCATTCCCGTATAATTGACAGGCATTCCTTTTCCGTCATTTTGCAGAGTTTCTGTCTCCTGGATCGTTTGGCGCACGAAGAAGTACGGGGACTGCTCCATATGGCGCTGTTCCGTCTTAATGACCTGAAGTACCCGGTTCAGCGCTTGATAAGAGGCTTCATCAAAGACAGAGTTCAGACCGGTTGCGCGCCAGAATGAGTAGGCCAGCTTAACAGGGAAGCAGAGAGAGTCCAGCTCGTACTTCCGCTCCCACATCCATGGGCTCAAGTCGCAATGGTCAGTGGCGCGATAATGCTTATCATTGGCCGTTTCGTTAAATGCGTTTGTATAAGGATCAATATTAATATAGAACATTTGCCGTGCGATGAGGCCGCCGATAATTCGTTGCAGCTCTTTGTCTTCCTTGGCGAAAGGAACATAATGAATTACCTGCTCCACAGAATCACGGAGCCACATGGCCGGAATATCTCCGGTGAATACGAAGGTCGTGCCGTCATCGAGCAGCTTCGTGGTTGTCTCAAGTGTATTAGGAAAACAGTTGCGGAACAATTTTTGCAGCTTGGGATGATGAGCGAGACGGACGTCTGTGTCGTTCAGATATTGTTCAATAGATGCTGGTAATTTCATGTTTTAGTCCTCCTTAATCGAATCTATGGATGAGTTGCTGCTGTCATTCTTCAGACAGTCTGATACTGCAAGGGTAACGATTTCGGCTTTCCCTGCCTCCAGGCTCAGCTTGCCTCCATGAAGCGCAAGGCCATCATGTCTTCGTTCCAGCACATCACTGCGATAAGCTGCGCTTGCCGGAACATGCAGCTCTACGTCAAGCTTGGCGGACTGATGCCGGAGATTATACCAACGAATAATCAGATCCTTCTGCTCAGACAGCTTGAGAGCGGACAATGCCAGGCCTTCCCCTTGCCAGGATAGCGGCGCATAGGTTGTTGGCAGGCTGCCGAATTGAATTCCGGTCTGGATGTGGAACCAAGGAATCTGGAACCCATAGGCTTGCTCGTAAGCCCCGGACTCAAACAGATCGCCGCGGTGAGGGAAGACCGCATACTCTACGGTCTGCTCGCCAAGACACTGTGCTTCCGGTGTCGGGAATACACCCCAGTCGCCGAGCTCCCCTACCGCACGGAGCAAGGTAATAGCAATTGTATTTTTGCCGTCCCGAAGCACCTCATACTCATTCAGCCCCTTGTTGGCAATGGTCAGGCCGTTTGCTTCATCATTTACACTGATAAATGCTTGCTGATGCTGGGCGTTGCTTGGGTTGATCCATTCTGCTGCAGGAACATTATTGCGCTGTGCCGCTTCAAATATGGAATCCGCATAGTGGGTAGCACTCTCAAGCCCGGTTGGGAACAGGACACGAAGGCGATGGTCCTTGGCTTGATTATCAAATGAAGTTGATACGGTCAGCCCTTGCGCGGAATTCTCCAGACTAATCCGGGTTTTGATCCGCAGCGGCACCCTTTGTTTGCTTCGTTGCGCCTGCCGGAGGCGGAAGGGAACCATGGCATTTCTCTCGATTTCAAGCCTTTCATCTGCCCCTGCCGGAATCGCCCAATCATGCACAATCTCATAGGTAATACGGTAGGCTTCATTTTCAACCAAGGTGATCTTGGCAGGTACCCCTCGTGTAGTCAGCGCAATGTCGCCCTCAGGCTGTCTGAACACATATTCATTTCCGATATCTCCGCAGCTTTCGAAAATGCCAAGTTCATGGAAGGTGTGTCCATTCTTCAGATTTGTCAGGGAGTAGGCTCCGTCTTCACGGAATGTGACGGAGACATGCTCATTAGCCATTCCGTTCTCCAGCAGCTTCAGGGCCGATGGAGCCGCTTGTCCCGAATGATCTGCACACGGATGCCAGGCGAAGCTTCGATAGCCGAGCGCGGGAACGGCCGGGGCCTCAAAGGTCAGGCGGATTTTTCTGGACATGTAGGGTTGTCTGAACTTGTCCTTCGGCAGCTCGTAACCGAAGGCTGCCCCCAAATCCTCTACCTTCGCGGCGATAGCTTGTCCGCGATCATCCAGCAATTGGCCCTTATCCGGATCCAGCGGCATTAAGCCCATTTGCTCGGCAAGCGCTGCCGGATTCGGCCCTTCCTTGAAATACCGCTTCGCCACGATTAATTCCACGCTGACGGTGCCGCTTCGTTCACGTCCAGCCGTATTGAATACGGCAAAGGGAATCGAGTCCGCTTTCCAACTGAAGTTGTGCGCAGTATCGATCTGCCCAGCGATGGCTTGCAGACTTTCTTGTACAATCGCTTGGGTCATATGCCGGCTCTTATCAAATCTTCCGACCATTTCCCGATGCACTTCGTCCACACTGCATCCGCAGATGCTGTCGTGAGGATGGTTCTGCATCAGCGTCTTCCATGCATAGGTCAGCAGCTCATGAGGGTAAGCCTTCGCTCCTGTCAATGCGGCAAGCGCTGCAAGCGGTTCTGCTCCTCTTTCCAACAATGTCTGTCCTAACTGATTCAATTGCTTCAAATATATACGTGCTGATGCGGTGTTAACCAGGGTTCCCCATCCGTCGGTATGCTGGCTCCGGAGCTCCCCTGTAATGGTAACCAGATGGCTCGGCACCTTCCGTTGTAACGCTTCCATATATTGCGTGAAATCGGAATGAACAAAGTCCACGTCAGGATAGAGCCTACGGGCTGTCTCCAGGGCATCGCCCAAATCCGTCTGCACAGGCTGATGATCACAGCCATTCATGAAGAGAAGCTCTCCGGTAGACGAATACTTTTCGGCATCAGCCAGCTTCTTATCCCAGAATTTCTTGGCTTCCTCAGGATCAACCGGTACTTCATTGCCGTTGCTGTACCAATTCGCGAACAGAATGCCTAATACTCTGGAGCCGTCAGGAGCTTCCCAATACATTTCTGAATAAGGAGATTCATATTCGGAGCTTTCATAATCGGCGACCTGATTGTCAAAACCGGTGGGCTTCACTCCGCGGCCAAAAGCAGCGACATGAATATCGGCCTGCTTAAGCAATTGAGGAGCCTGTCCCATGTTTCCGAAGGAATCCGGAAAATAACCGATCTTACATATCGTGCCATAGCGTTTGGCATCCTGATGTCCAATAAGCAAATTGCGGACATTGGCTTCCGAGCTGGTCAAGAATTCATCCTGCAGAACATACCAAGGTCCGATCGCGATCCGACCGTCAGTGATGTATTTCTCCAACAGCTCCCGTTTCTCGGGATGCACCTGCAAATAATCCTCCAGAATGATCGTTTGTCCATCCAAATGAAAATGACGATAACGTTCGTCCTGAGCAAGCGTATCAAGCAAGCTGTTCATCAGTTCAGTTAATAAGTAATGATGTGATTCGTAAGGCATGTACCATTCCCGATCCCAATGCGAATGGGAGATCAGATGAGCGGTTTTGCGGGCCATTCGGGTTCCCTCCTAATCCATTTCATTACACCAGAATGATCTTCGTAATCGGTTGCTTAGCGAAAAGCACACTCGTAAGCAGATTTGCACATCCTGAGAAAAACTACAATATGTATGATTTGCAGTAGAATTCGGGCTAGCATAAATGACACATTCAGCTGTTGAAATTGACCATTGTTAACCCTGTGTTAAAAGTGAAAAAGCCCGTAATGAAGCGGTTTCACAGCATTTCGGGCATGACAATTCAGAAACGACATATTTACGATGTCAGATCGAATTCCCTACAATTTGTGTTGTAAGCGTTAGCAAACCGCTGCACTCATCCTGGTCGAAACTGCCAGAGGGATCGGCGGAAGAAGCTGACGCATGGAGACTGGAGCTAGAGAAAGGAGAGAATACAATATGAGAAAAAACGGTCGGGTACAACCCGGCAATCTCGGCAGTCCGACACAATCTCTCGGCCGTAGAATGCTAAAGAATTGGGAACTATATCTATTTATGACCCCTGCGCTTTTGTACTTCCTGATTTTCCACTATGGACCGATGTACGGGATTCAAATTGCATTCAAAAACTTCACACCTGTTAAAGGAATCACGGGGAGTCCCTGGGTAGGATTCGATCACTTCGAGCGTTTCTTCAATTCTTATTATTTTTGGGATTTACTCTGGAATACGCTGAGCCTTAGCTTCTATGAGCTGGCGATCGGATTCCCGCTTCCTATCATTCTTGCACTCGCTTTCAATGAAATCCGCAACGGGGGATTCAAGAAGACGGTACAGACCGTCACCTATGCTCCTCACTTCATTTCAATGGTAGTCATGGCAGGTATGATTATTACCTTCTTATCGCCCTCCTCCGGGATCATTATCCGGATGATCGAGGCCTTTGGCATCAATGCTCCTGACTTTCTGAGCGATCCGCGCTGGTTCAAGACGGTATATGTAATCTCAGGCGTATGGCAGAGCACCGGGTGGGGAACGATTATTTATCTTGCCGCCTTGGCGGGGGTTGACCCTCAATTGCACGAAGCGGCTATCATGGACGGTGCCAGCCGATTCAAGCGGGTATTGCATATTAACCTGCCGACGATCATACCGACGATTACGATTCTCTTGATCCTCAATATGGGCAATGTGTTGGGCGTAGGTTATGAGAAAGTGCTGCTGCTGCAGAACAATTTGAATATGGAGTCCTCGGACGTCATTTCAACGTTTGTATATCGTTCGGGTCTGGTCAGCGCTCAGTATAGCTTCTCGACAGCCGTCGGCCTGTTCAACTCCGTAATTAATGCCATCATGCTCATTGCGGTGAACAGAATTGCCAAGCGGACGAGCGATACAAGTCTGTGGTAGAGGAATGGAGGGGAATCTATAAATGACAACAATCAGAGAGTCCAGATCGGACAAGCTGTTCCTGATCATAAATTACGTGTACCTGGTGTTAGCCTTGGTCGTTGTATTGTATCCGCTGGTATACATCATCAGCGCCTCTATCAGTAATCCCAAGCTCGTAAGCTCGGGTGAAATGTGGCTTTTCCCTAAGGGATTGACGTTGGATGGATACAAGCTTGTGTTTGACAATCCGAAGATTTGGATCGGATACAGAAACACGATTTTCTATACGGTAATCGGCACGCTGCTGAATCTGGCTGTTACATTGCCTGCAGCTTATGCCTTAAGCCGTTCCGACTTTGTCGGAAGACATTTCTTTATGGGGATGTTCCTGGTCACGATGTTCTTCAGCGGCGGGTTAATTCCAACCTACTTGCTGGTCAAAAACCTGGGACTTATCAACTCGGTCGGCGCATTGATTTTACCGGTGGCGGCTTCGGTATGGAACATTATCGTGGCAAGAACCTTCTTCCAGTCGACGATTCCAAAGGAATTGCAGGAGGCGGCGCATGTTGACGGCTGTACCAATATCAGACTATTCCTGAAAATTGTGCTTCCTTTGTCCTCGCCGATTATCGCCGTTATGGCTTTGTTCTATGGCGTAGGGCACTGGAACAGCTACTTCCCGTCCCTGATTTACTTGAATGATGACATGAAGTATCCGCTGCAAATGGTATTGCGCCAGATTCTAGTCCTGCAGGAAATGTCGGCAGAGACCACAGGAGCTGCGATCAGCGGAGATATCGCCCAGGCTATGGCTAACAAGGCTGAAATAGCCGCCCTGGTCAGATATGCTGTCATCATTGTATCCACGCTGCCCGTCATTGCGGTCTATCCATTCCTGCAGCGCTACTTCGTGCAAGGGGTTATGATCGGATCGGTCAAGGGTTAATAAGAGCCCATCGTAGGGTTAGCCTCAGTACCTCAGTAAGTATTAGCTCAGTAATAACGAAGATTCTTTCTTCGATATTATATAATTCTTTTAAAGATATAAGGGAGGATTACGAATGCAAAAGAGCAAAAAGAGCTGGGTCATGCTGTTAGCTGCTGCTATGTTGATCACGTTATTGTCTGGTTGCGGCGGCTCCGGCAACAAGAATGAACAAGGCAGTGCCGCTGGGGGAAGCTCCGCTGCATCGACAGTGAGCAAGGACGGTTTCCCGATTGTACCGGAGCCAATCACGCTGACGATGATGGCGCCGGACGTAGGTCTGCAGAATTGGGAGAACATGGCCGTTCTTCAAGAAATGGAGAAGCTGACGAACATCCGTTTTGAATTCAAGAATGCGCCGAAGGACAGCTTTGAGACGAAGAAGAACCTCGTCTTCGCGAGCGGCGACTATCCGGATGTATTCTACGCTGCTGGACTGACTCCGGCTGAGCAGATGAACTATGGCGAGCAAGGGATTCTGATTCCGTTGGAAGACCTGATCGAAGAATATGCACCGAACTTCAAGAAGGTGCTTGATGAGAATCCGAATGTCCGTAAGTCCATTACAGCACCGGACGGTCACATCTATTCCTTGCCGGTTGTAGAATTCAATCAGCCTTGGTACCGGAACCCGCTTTGGTATAACGGCGACTTCCTGAAGGCGCTGAATATCGATAAGCTCCCAGAGACGACAGAAGAGCTGTATACGTATCTCAAACGTGTGAAGGAAGAAGATCCGAACGGCAATGGCGTGGCGGATGAAATTCCGTTGTCCTCCACAAACAACCTGCGCGACATCCGTACCTGGCTGCTTGGCGCGTTCGGAGTCTATGAGGAAGAAATTTATGTGGATGACGCCGATGTCGTTCATTACACACCGATGGAAGAAGGCTACAAAGGATATCTTACCTTCCTGAACCGCCTTTGGAACGAAGACTTGCTGGATCATGAATCGTTCATTCAAACCGCTGAACAGAAGAAAGCCAAAGCACAAAACAATCAAGTGGCTCTGTTCTCCGACTGGCATGCATACATGACACTTGGCGGCGAGCCTAGCACAGACGATCCGATGTTCGCACCGGTCAAGAGCGATATGGTAGACAAGCCCGTAATTGCAATGAACAGAGGGATTACGACTGGCGCATTTGCCATCTCGAATTCCAATCCTGCTCCGGAAGCATCCATGAGATGGGTGGATTACATCTATTCTTATGATGGAGCTCTGATGTTCAACAAAGGGCCAGAAGGCATTCTTTGGGAGTACACAGATAAGGCAAACCTGGTTAAGCAATACTTGCCTGTGCCTGGCGGCGGTGACCGCGAAGATTACCGTGCGACAATAACGCCGAACTATGGGATCCCGGCACCAACGATTTCTTTTGACGATATCTACAAGGGCTTGAAGACAGATTTCGAAACGTGGGTGGATATTGAGTCGAAGACGAAGCTGTTGGATCAAGGTGCAAGAATTCCATTCCCAACCCTGTTCCTGACTCCGGAACAACAAACCGAGGTTACGACGCTCAGCTCTGACTTGACAACTTATGTTCGTCAAATGGAAGCCAAATTCGTAACGGGCGCAGAATCCCTCGACAACTGGGATAGCTATGTGCAAACCGTGAAGAAAATGGGCGGAGACCGTATGCAAGAAATCTATCAGGAAGCTTATAACACCTGGAAGTCGAACTAATATCCCGATTTCATAAATAAAGCCCGACTGGCTCTCCGAGAATTTTCTCAGAGGGCTGGTTGGCCTTAAAGGGAATTCGACCTAAATAATGATCTAGCGAGAGGTGCGAGTCATGGATTACAAGAACGAGCTTCTGTCTGCAGACAGGAGAGCGGAGGATCTCCTCGGACGCATGACGATCGACGAAAAGATTGGTCAATTAATTCAGCCCTTCGGCTGGAAGTGCTATGAAAAAAATGAGGATGGGTCGATCACCATCACAGAGACCTTCAAGGAGCACCTTGCCCAAGGCGGAGTCGGCTCCCTGTATGGTCTGCTGCGTGCAGACCCTTGGACAGAGGTTACGCTGGAGACCGGATTAACTCCCGAAGAAGGGGCCAAGGCCCTGAATGAAATTCAACGCTACGCGATCGAAAACAGCCGTCTGGGCATCCCGATCCTGTTCGGCGAGGAATGCTCTCACGGACATATGTCGATTGGCTCGACAGTCTTTCCTACGCCGATCTCTATAGGCAGCACCTGGAATCCATCCCTGTACCGCCGGATGTGTCAGGCTGTAGCCATTGAGACGCGCAGTCAGGGAGCGGCTGCGACCTACTCTCCCGTATTGGATGTTGTTCGTGATCCGCGCTGGGGACGCACTGAAGAATGCTATGGCGAAGATCCTTATCTTGTCGCTGAATTCGGTGTGGCAGCGATTGAAGGCTTGCAGGGAGATCGGCTGGACGGAGAAGACAGTCTGCTGGCAACACCTAAGCATTTTGCGGCATACGGCAGCAGCGAAGGCGGACGCAACGCTAAGGCGGTGCATATGGGGCCAAGGGAGCTGCATGAGGTGGATTTGCTTCCTTTCCGCAAAGCGGTAGAAGCCGGAGCCCGTTCAATCATGACGGCTTATAACGAAATTGACGGTGTTCCGTGTACAACCAGCAGCTATTTGCTGCAGGATATTCTGCGGGATGCCTGGGGCTTCGACGGGTTTGTAATTACCGATTGCGGAGCTTTAGGGATGCTGGTAAATGGCCACAATACGGCCCAAGACGGGGAGGATGCGGTTGCCCAGGCGATCAAAGCAGGCATCGATATGGAGATGTCTGGAGATATGTTCCGCAATCACCTGCGGTCAGCTCTTGCTTCGGGACAAATCACTGAGGATGAGCTGGGAAATGCGGTTGCCCGCGTGTTGAAGCTGAAGTTTGAACTGGGACTGTTTGATCGACCGTACGGAGACCCAGCCCGG
Organism: Paenibacillus apis; assembly: GCF_018333295.1. Taxonomy (NCBI): domain Bacteria; kingdom Bacillati; phylum Bacillota; class Bacilli; order Caryophanales; family Paenibacillaceae; genus Paenibacillus; species Paenibacillus apis. The sequence continues at coordinate 226,167 of NZ_BORS01000006.1, read as the reverse complement.
GCAGCGGAAGTCATCGGCAGTGAGGAACACCGCGGATTGGCAAGAGAGCTCGCACAGGAAGGCATTGTACTGCTCAAGAATGAACAGGGCACACTCCCGTTATCCAAAGCTATCCGCAAAATTGCGGTCATCGGTCCGAATGCGAATACAGCCTATAACCAGCTTGGCGATTATACTTCTCCCCAACCCCAAGGAAGCATTGCCACTGTGCTGGACGGAATTCGCTGTGCTCTTGGTGATGACGGAGAACGCGTGCTATATGCTCCCGGCTCTCGAATCCGGGACGATTCCACAGAAGGATTCTCCAAGGCATTGGCGTGCGCGTCTGAGGCGGATGCGATCGTTGTTGCTGTTGGCGGTTCCAGTGCGAGAGATTTTGGCGAAGGTTCCATTGATTTGCTGACCGGCGCCTCCGTAGTTACAGACCATGCCTGGAGCGACATGGAATGCGGAGAAGGAATTGACCGTGCTTCGCTTAACCTGCTCGGTGCCCAGCTCCCGCTGGTTCAAGAGCTGCGCAAGCTGGGCAAGCCATTGATTGTTGTCTACATTAACGGACGTCCGATTGTGGAGCCTTGGATTATTGAGCATGCTGACGCGATCCTGGAAGCATGGTATCCGGGTCAGGAGGGCGGACATGCCATTGCCGATGTCCTGTTCGGCGATATTAATCCGTCCGGCAGATTAACGATCAGTATTCCCAAGATGGTCGGGCAATTGCCAGTGTATTATTACCATCGGAGAACAAGAGGCAAGCGTTATTTAGAGACCGACTTCCATGCGGAATATCCATTTGGTTTCGGGCTGAGCTATACGACGTTCAAGTATGACCAATTGCGGATCGAGCCGGCTTTCATCGGGCCGGACGGCAAAGCCTCGGTTACTGTGGATGTGACGAATACAGGAGATCGAAGCGGCAGCGAAGTGGTTCAGCTGTACATTTCCGACCTGGCTTCAACAGTTACCCGGCCTGAGAAAGTCTTGAAGGGCTTCCGCAAGATTCATCTGGCTCCAGGGGAGACTCAAACGGTGTCCTTTGAAGTGAGCCGTGAGCAGTTGGAATTTGTCGGTCCGGATCTATCAAGGATTGTAGAGGACGGAGAGTTTAATGTCCTGGTTGGCCCTAACTCGGCGGATTATTTGACGGCAAGGCTGACGGTTCGGACGGAGAGGAAGTCACAATGAAAAGGATCGAGCGGTTTATCGCAGCTCTAAGCAGAAACCAGTGGAGAGAACAACGCGATTTGCGCAAATGGTCCGTTCAACGGTCCACCTATCTGGCTCCGGAAGAATATGAACGTGGTCCATGGTCAGCGGAGCAAGGCCCGGTGAGCTCGTTGGATGGAGGTTACGGCACCACTTACTTCATGAGCACGGACACCTATCTCCCGGAGGAGTGGCATCCTACGGAGTTAGCCCTTCTCTATGAAGGGGGCGGGGAAGGACTCCTTCGTGTGAACGGTTCGCCTTATCATGGACTGGATCGGAATCATGGATTTGTTCCCTTGCCGGCTATTGCGCCAGGGCAGAGGATGCATCTTGAGATTGAACTGTATGATCCTATTCCCGAGCCAAAGGATCCATTGAATAGGCAAGCCGTTATACGTCCTTCTGTAACGGGAGTCTCTGTTGCATTGGTTCGGGTGAACCCTGCCGTATATTCGCTATTTCATACGGTAAAAAACGTATATGAATCTATAAGGTTGTTACCCCCGTCCGATATGCGCCGTATTCGGCTTGCAAAGGCATTAGAACGGATGATTGATGGACTGGATCACGGGGATGAAAGGGCGCTTGCCGATGATGAGAGAGTGTCGGTGATGGAGCGGCAGCTGGTTGAGCTTGCTGCTGTGGAGGCGGCATCCGGAGAGCGTAACGGGTTCATTCATCTGGTCGGACAATCCCATATCGATCTGGCCTGGCTCTGGCCGCTGAAGGAAACGGTCAGGAAAGCCGGACGGACATTCTCGACGGTCTGTACGCTGATGGAGAGATATCCGGAATTTCGATATTCCCAGAGTCAGCCTCAGCTCTATGCTTATGTGAAACGTTATTATCCGGAGCTATTTGAGCGCATCAAGGAGTATGTAAGGGAAGGCCGCTGGGAACTGGTCGGAGGGATGTGGGTTGAGCCTGATCTGAATATCCCGAACGGCGAATCGCTTGCTCGTCAAATCCTGTATGGCCAGCAGTTCTATGAGCTTGAATTCGGTAAACGAACGACGATCGAATGGCTGCCGGATACATTTGGTTACTGTGCTTCCTTGCCTCAACTGCTGAAGCAGGCGGGCATTCCATATTTTATGACGACCAAGCTTGGCTGGAATGACACCAACCCTTTCCCGTATACGTTGTTTGAATGGACCGGCATCGACGGCACCTCTGTCATTGCATACCAGAATCATGGTGTGAATGAATCGACCAGTCCGAAGGATCTGCATGAGCATTGGGAGGATTTCGGAGAGAAGAGTGAACATCCTGGCTTGATGCTGCTGTATGGACATGGTGATGGCGGGGGCGGAGTCACGCATGAAATGCTGGAGGCAGCGGAACGTTCCAATCTGATGGCCGGCCTGCCGGCAAGCCGGTATTCTACGGCCAAGGCGTTCTTTGCCGAGGTAGAGGAACGGCGTCCGGAGCTTCCCGTCTGGCGTGGCGATCTGTATCTTGAGCTTCATCGGGGCACCTACACCTCTCAGGCCTACAACAAGCGAAGTAATCGGAGAGCGGAGACGCTGTACAGGGATGCGGAAATCTGGAGTGAATTTGCCGCATGGAACGGGACAGCCCGCACTTCTGAAGCGCTTCGGGAAGGCTGGGAGCTGCTGCTGCTGAACCAGTTCCACGACATCGTTCCGGGCAGCTCGATTCCCGAGGTGTACGAGACCTCCAGGAAGCAGTACGGTGAAGTCTTCCGGATCGGAGCCCAGGTGCTGGACAACTCGCTTCAAGCCTTGTCTGTTCAATTGCAGCAAACAGAAGGAGCGAGACGGATAGAGCATTCGCTTGATCCTTCTTCCGAAGAGATGACGTACCTGATCTTTAACAGTTTGGGCTGGGAACGGGAAGAAATCGTATGGATCGAAGGAGATGAACGGTTGCTCGAGTGCAGCGTATTCGCCGGACAGCTGCTATTGGATAGTGATGTATGGGTGAGCGATGCAACGCTGGGCAAAGTCACGATGGCGGTTACGGTGCCGGGTGTCCCGGCCTTTGGCTATCGATCCATTCGGATTCGGAAGGCGGAGGATCAAGCGGCAAGACAGCCGAGGGCGAAGATTGATTTGAATCTGAAGGCGCCGCCAATTCCTTTTCCTGAAATTTGGGAGAATGAGCATTATCTGCTTGAATTTAACGATCAGGGAGAAATTGTGCGCTGGTATGACAAGGATCATGACAGAGAACTGCTGCCCGAGGGAGAGAAGGGCAATCAGCTCCTGTTGTTCCATGACCGTCCAACCCTATGGGATGCATGGGACATTGACCCGCGTTATGAGAAGCAGCCGGCGGGAATTCCGTTACTGGCTGAGCGCCGGGTGGTTCACAGCGGGCAGATCCTTGATGTGTTCCAGTTCCGTTGGGAATACGGACAATCTGTAATCGAGCAACAAATGATCCTTCCGAAGCAGGGGCGCCGCATCGATTTCAAGACCAGAGTCCAGTGGCGTGAAGATCATAAGCTGTTAAAGGTTGCCTTCCCGGTAGATGTGCTTGCCGACAAAGCGACCTATGAGATTCCATTTGGAGCATTGGAGCGGCCTACGCACCGCAATACAAGCTGGGAGCAGGCCCAATACGAGGTATGCGGCCACCGTTTTGCTGATATATCGGAGCGTGGATATGGCGTCAGTCTGTTGAACGACTGCAAATACGGCTATGACATCCATGGTCATACGATGCGTTTATCCTTGCTGCGTGCGCCAAGCTGGCCTGATCTGCATGCGGATCGCGGAGAGCATGAGTTTACGTATTCTCTGTATCCCCATGCCGGAGATTGGCGTGATGCGCACGTTGTACGTGAAGCAGCTGCATTGAATGCACCGCTGCGAATCATTGCTGGCGAGCATGGAGGTCTCTATCCTGAGCTTCATTGCTGGATGGATTTCCACAGTGACCATGTTATTTTGGATACGATTAAGCCTTCTGAAGACGGCTGCGGAAGTGTGCTAAGGCTGTATGAGTCGTCAGGCGGAAGAAGCGAGGCTATCCTCAGAGGCCTGTCGTCCGAGGCTCGAATCTATGAGGCGAGCTTGCTGGAAGAGGAGCGGGAGGAGCTTCGTACAGAGCAGGGCAAATTGCGGCTGAAGTTCAAGCCGTACGAGATTAAAACAATAAAAATAAAGCAGGATACAAAATAGGAGGCGGAAGAGATGAAAATTACAAGACACCCTGAGAATCCGATTGTAGTACCTGGCGGATACGAGTGGAGAAAGGTTACGGTGTTCAACCCCGCTGTCATTATTGATAATGACAAATTTTATATGATTGAGCGGACGGCAGGCTCCCTGACACCGTGCAAAAACTTCCTGGGCTTGCTGGAGAGCGAAGACGGCGTGCATTTTACCCATGTGAAGGATGAGCCGATCCTGACGCCGGATGAACTTGGCTTCCCTTATGGCAGTGTGCAGGACCCGCGTATTGTCAAGATTGATGATACCTTCTACATGAACTACGCTCTTCGTCCATGTGCGATGAGTTACTATCCGACAAATCGCGGTGTTCCTGAACGGTCGATTCCTAAATATCCGGATGGTTGGGGGGAAGAGGAGGGGCATTGGCTGACCCGTTCCTCCATCGTGAAGTCCAAAAACCTGATTGATTGGGAATTCGTTGCCGATACAACTCCGCTGGACATAAATGACAGGGACAATATCTTGTTCCCTGAGAAGATTAACGGCAAATTTGTTCTGCTCCGTCGTCCGGAAGAATATATCGGCGAAAAGTATGGAACCGAGAAGGCTGCGATGTGGATCACGTACTCCGAGGACTTGATTCATTGGGAAGAGCCCAAGCTGCTGGCTAAGGCGGAGAATATGTCCTGGGAGTCCCGGAAAATCGGCGGATCGACGCCGCCGGTGAAGACAGACCGCGGCTGGCTGGTGCTGTACCATGGCGTTGATGATGAGATCGTATACCGGGTAGGAGCACTGTTGCTTGACCTGGAAAATCCGGAAAAGGTCATTGCCCGTACCAAAGATTTTATTATGGAGCCGGAAACCTATTATGAAAAATTCGGCTACCAGATTCCGAACGTTGTATTCCCGACAGGCAATGTAGTGAAAGACGGTCTACTCTATATTTATTATGGCGTTACAGATACGGCAATCGCATTGGCCACGGTTCCCGTAGAGGAATTGGTAGATTACATTCTGGAGCAAGCTGAGTAAATCAGTGCAACCTATCTGGATATTACAAACACATGCAACAAGGCAAGGGGCTGTCTAATCAGTCCCCAAAATGAAAAGTTGGACGAAGAAAACGTAGAGTTTTCCGTCCAACTTTTTTTCTTCAAACATCACCGTCGATTTGCTCGCCTGTATATAATTTCCGATACTGTCCGGGAGTATAGCCAGTCTCTTTTTTAAATTTACGTATAAAATTCGGCGCATCAAGATATCCTACTTGCTCGATAATTTCTTTCAACGGCGCGCTGCTCTTAACCAGTAGGCGAGTTACTTCGTTCATGCGGCATTGCCAAATATACTGGGAGAAGTTCATTCCTGTCTTCTCTTTAAAGCACCGGCTAAGGTAGGAGGTAGATATTGAGAACCGAAGTGCCACATGTTCCAGACTTAAAGTGTAATCCGCATACTGCTGATCGACATAGGCGACAATGTCATCCAGCAAAGAATGCTGTTCACTTTCCGCATTACGCTCAACCTGCTGACAGATTCGGGTTGTGAGCGCTCCAAGTCTTGAATCTAACTCCTCTAAGGACTCGAAGGAGGTCAGGCTGGATAGATCAGTGAACACTTCATTCATGCCGAGCTCGGAGGCTGTGCGCAGCAATGAATTCAACAGGTCAAAGCAGATGCAGCGCAGCAGCGAGACAGACAACGATTCAATCTTCAATTCCTCAATCACAGAAGTAATCACTTGCTGGGTTACAAGCGCATTCCCTTGCTTCAGGCCTTGCTCGATCTTCAGGATGGTCTTCCGGGGAATCCAGTAACTTTCGGCAGAAGGAACGTTTAACTCGGCAATCTGCTCAAAATAAGTCACACGTCCATTGCTGCCAACCATCCGGTATTCAAGCGCTGCCGAGGCCTCAATGAAAGATTGGTTCAAATTCGAAAGATCATCGTAAAGCGTCCCTACACCCATATACGGAATGTCTCTTAAATGGTCGACAATAAGCACCTTAATAGCTTCAATAATAGGAAGAATCCGTTTCTGGGCTTCTTCATGACTGGACGCTGCGACGGAGATGATTAGAGCAAATTGCTCATCCGGAGAGAATTCAAGACCATAAACGCGGGTATCCAGCTCTGAAAATTCAAATTCACTCAACATTTCTTGCAGGTGCTGCTGTTCCTGCCAGTTTCTTTCCCCTTCAACTCCCACATCCCAAGCAAGAAGAACTGAAAAATAGAAGCCCCTGCCCGGCGGAAGCATTAACCCGGTTCCTTGAATCATTCGTTCCACATCAGCATCATTGGGCTGGCCGTATTTCAGGAGCAGCAGCAGACATTGGTTACGCACATAAGGCTGCTGCATATCGATTCTGGCGCTATAGTCATGAATCGTCTGCTTAATCCATTCCCATTCATTCCGATGCTGTAACTCATGAGAGGAGCCGGGCTTAAGCTTGGCGAATTCGAGCAGGTCTTTGATCGGGTGATATTGGCGCTTGGCCAGCAGCATAGCGGCCGCAATACCTGTGATGGCTGTGACACAGAAAATCAAGAATACCAGTTCCTTGATATGGGCGACACGGCTGAAGAACTGGTAGCTTGGCATCGTTGTAATGTACGTCCATCCATTATAATCGGATTTCACGACAACAACTGAATACTGGTCATGATTCAGTGTCAAGCTGTGAATTCCGGGCTCAAGGGACGGCAAGGCGGCCAGGTCCTCTGCCGGCAAGCTGGTGCCGTGATTGTTAACGGTCAGCGCTTCGCCGTTCTGGTCAAAAATAAAGCTGCCGCCGGAAAAGTCGCTGAGGATGGAATCCATTACGCCGGTCAGCTTGGATTCCTTCATTAAATAGACAACAATGCCATATGGATACTGATCATTCGGTTTGATCGGCACTAGATAAGTCAGCATAGGATCGCTATGGGAATAGACATTGACGAGTTCCGCCGGCCGCATAACCGGCTGCTTTAATTCATTCAGATCCCTGAGCATCTGCTCTTTCGTCCACCGTTCATACTTATACATCCGTTCAAATACAACATTAATATTCGTCATGCCGGCGGGAGCATAAATGACCGAGTCATTGTGATAATATAAAAACAAGTCTTCCAGGATACTGCTGTTGGCTTTATACTGGCTTAAGGTTCGAATTGCGTCTGCACTATACAGGGAATGATGAACCATATAAGGTGTCAGTTTCTGATCATAGGAAATTTTGCTCGCAATATCCAGTAATTCAGCCATCCGTTCATCGATGGTCGTCTTTACCTGATTCAACTGATTCACGTTCGATTGTTCAATCTCAATCCGGAGGCTCTTGACGGCGCTTTCATACACAAGCAACGTGACCACGGTCAGTGGAATCAGAAAGATTAACACATATGAGATCGTATATTTAAGAAGAAGCTTGGACTTAAAATGACTCCAGGTTGGCGAGGCCCCTGTGGTTTTAGAAGAGCCAGATGTTTTAGGCAAAAGGTAGTCACCTCCAGCGTATGAATTTGATCAATCATTATAACGTTATATCTATTATGCTATAAAAATGCGAAATTAGAAAGTGGAGAGCTGAAATTGTCGAAAATACTGTAGGAATATCATGTGATGAAAATAAATAAAAAATCCCCTCCCCACAGCACTATAAGCTGTCAGGAGGGAAATAATGTACCGCTTGCTGCTCATTTACTTCAAATCTTCGATAGAGTTAATCTCCATGTAAGCTGGAACGACGAGACCGGTCTTGACCCCGGTCATATTCGGTCCGAGATCCTCAAGCTTCTCCCCGAATTCTGCCCAGTAGTCGGCATGAGTCAATGGAAGCCAGGCTGCTGCGGAAGCATCCACATCGCCGCTGGCTACGCCGGTCCACATCGGACCAGCTTCAACTTGCAGGGAAGTAACATCATAGCCAAGCTTGCTCTCCAGTACATATTCGAGCACGTTGGTGCTGGCGATTTCGGAGTCCCAAGCCACATAGCTGAGCTTGAACGTATCGCCGTTAACAGGACTTAGATCCTTAACCCATTCGTCCACACGCTCCGGATGAGCATCAACCCAGTTCTTGGCTGCCTCGGCGGGATCGCTTCCTTCCTGGATGGCGGTCATGATCTCACCCATTTCGTCGGAGGTCCACTCAAACCGGTCGAGAAACTCATAGGCGGTTGGATGATCATCCTTTAGTCCTTGGCGGATAATGGTATGAATTTCTTCGGCTTCACCGTAGGTTTTTTGGGGATCCTCAAGATACTTCAAGTCATATTTGGCAAACATCCAATGCGGCGTCCAGCCGGTAATGATAATCGGATCCTCAGCTTTTATGGCCTTATCCAGCATAGCCGTCATCGCGGCTCCGGATCCTTCAATCAGCTTCCAGTCTTCTAGTTCATAATCGCTAATCGCCTGTTCGGTTGCCTTCATGATTCCTGCTCCAGGGTCAATACCGATAATTTCATGCTTCATACCGGAGAGTCCATTTGCTGCGGAGGCATCACCGTTGTCATTGGTTGCTGATCCGCATGCCGTCAAGGCGAACAGGGACGCCAGCCCAGCAAGCACCATCAGTTTCTTCATCTTCTTCAGCTTCATTAATTACACACTCCTCTTGTTTGATTTAAATAAGTTCTGTGTAAAGCGATCGAGTACGATCGCCAGAACAACAACGGCCAAGCCGGCTTCAAAGCCCTGGCCGATCTTGAGTTGGGTGACCGCACGGTACACCGTTGCCCCAATTCCTTGTGCGCCGATCATCGATGCGATAACGACCATGGACAATGAAAGCATAATGGTCTGGTTCACCCCGGCCATCATGGTCGGCATAGCGAGCGGCAGCTCCACCTTGATCAGCTTCTGCCAAGAGGTCGAGCCAAAAGCATCAGAAGCTTCTGTAAGCTCTCCGGACACTTGCTTGATGCCGAGATGCGTCAGCCGAATCGTCGGCGGAATCGCAAAGATGACAGAAGCAATTACCCCTGGCACGACACCAAGGCTAAAGAAGGTAACTGCCGGCAGCAGATAAACAAAGGCAGGCATCGTCTGCATGAAGTCCAGAACTGGAGCGACGATCCGGTTTGTTGTCTTACTGTAGGCGCAGATAATACCGATCGGAATCCCGAATAAAATAGAGAATAATCCGGAGGTAATGACAAGACCCAGGGTGCTCATCGTTTCCTGCCAATAGCCGAGATTATCAATCAGAAGAAATCCGATGATCGTGAACAGACTTAGCTTCCACTTGCCAATGAGGTAAGCGAGAACACCAATGATTGCTATAAAGATGAGCGGATGAGGAAATAAAAATACATTGGAGAAGAAATTAACAATCGTCTCAATGACCTCGGATATCGCTCCGAACAGAGGAGCAAGATGATCTTCCATCCAGTCGACGGCTTGTTCGATTCCGTTCGCAATGGGCAGCTTAGGCAAGAAGCTCATGATCGCTCACCTCCTTCTTGTGACTGACTTCTCCGGCTAGAGCGCCGAGTACGGCTCCGCGAACGATGACTCCCATTAGCCTCTCTTGGTCATCCACGACGGCCAACGGCACACGAGCCGAGCTGGTGACCTCGAAGAGCTCGTTCAACAGCGTATCCGGAGTTACGCGAGGTCCGTCGGTGATCAGGATATCCTGCAGCCCGCCCCCTGTTTTTAAAATCTGGGAAGCATCTTCCGCTGTTATAACCCCAAGCAGACGTTTGGTACGGTCAATCACAAACAGGTTGGATATACCGCGTTCTCTCATCAATTCCAGCGCAACACGAGGTCCGCGATCCAGAGTGACCGTCTCGGGACGCCGCATGACACGGGAAGCAGTCAGTACCTTGGACAGGTCCACATCCTCGATGAACCGCTCCACATAGCGGTCGGCAGGCTGGGTCAGCATTTCCTCAGGGGTTCCAATCTGAATCAGCTCGCCATCCTTCATCAAGGCGATCCGGTCTCCGATACGAAGCGCCTCATCTAGATCATGTGTGATGAATACAATCGTCTTCTTCATCTTATCCTGCAATGCCACCAGCTCATCCTGCATATCCCGGCGGATTAATGGGTCAAGGGCGCTGAATGCTTCATCCATCAGCAGAATCTCCGGGTCATTAGCAAGCGCGCGGGCTAGCCCGACCCGCTGCTGCATGCCGCCGCTGAGCTGATCCGGATAATGATCTTCCCAGCCCTTTAATCCAACGAGCTCAAGGGAAGACATAGCCCGGCTGCGGCGCTCGGATTTAGCCACCTTTTGCACCTCCAGGCCGTATTCCACGTTTTCCAGCACCGTTCGGTGTGGAAAGAGGGCGAACTTCTGAAAGACCATACTAATGCTTTTTCTGCGGAGCTCTCTGAGCTCGGATTTGTTCATTTTCCGAAGATCACGTCCGTGGAAGAGCACCTCTCCGCCCGTTGGTTCGATCAGCCGATTGAGCATGCGGACAAGCGTTGACTTTCCGCTTCCCGATAGTCCCATGATGACGAAGATTTCTCCCTCGCGAATTTCTAGGCTGACCTGATTTACACCGACGGTCAGATTTTTCTCTTTAGCTAGGCGTTCCTTGGAGTACCCTTGCTTTAACAGGTTAACGCCTTGCTCGGCACCCGGGCCAAACAGCTTGCTTAGTTGATTTACTTTCAATATTTCTTTTTGCATGCACTCACCTCTTACTATTTTCAATAAATTCTGTCTCCCGTGTTAACCCATGCAATAAGTCTAGCAAACGAACAAGCAAAACCTCAAGCATGATTACAGTACGTATAGAACGTACAGAAAAAACAGAACATAAAGATACTTGAGAATACTCCGGATTACTCACATATCCTGCCCAATCTGATTCTTTACTTTTTAAGTTGCTTTTCTTAAGATAGAGGAAGCATAGCTCATAAGAGCAAGAAGTACAGCTATCGTCAGAACTGGAGGTCGCATGACACATGAGCGCAAGCCTGAATCAGCTAACGTCGGAACAGCAGGCTGAACTGATGAAAATTCGTAAGCGTGTAATAGAAGCAATCGGCAGCAATATGGATTTATATGGAATATCGCATTCGACGGGCCATTTATACGGGCTGCTTTTTTTTGCAGATAAACCGATGACTCTTGACGAGATGGGTATGGAAATGAAGATGAGCAAGACCAGCATGAGTACGGGAGTGCGGGCGCTGCTGGATCTCCGAATGGTTAATAAGGTGTGGGAGAAGGGATCTCGTAAGGATTTGTACGAGGTTGAATATGACTGGCACCAGACCTTTACGGATTTTTTCGCGATTAAGTGGAGAAAAGCTGTGGAGAGTAATCTTCTTGTCCTTCGTAAAGCTATGAATGAAATCCATAAAACGTTGAAGTCCGATGATAAGCCGCAAGAACCTTATTGTTCAATATTGGAGGAAGACCTGCGCAAGATGGAGCAAGCGGTGCAATACTATTTGTGGCTTGATCGTCTGATTGACGTTATGGAGAGCGGGGACATCTACAATCTGGTGCCGAAAGAATAAATGAACATGAGCAGGCCATCCGGGAATCACTCCGGATGGCCTGTTTATTATTACGGCTTTAGCCAGTTGAACTCACGAATGCAAGCAAGATTGCACGTAAGCCTTGATCTGACCAGACTTATTCTAGCCATGCTCCTTCTGGTCGCAATTTAGTGAAATTACTTCCCTTATATTCTCCGTTCGGCGTTTAAAGCCACCTGTAGTGAAAAAACTTACCTTAAAAACCCAACAATTTGTAAAACCGACGTTTTAGCCAACTTTAAGCGCAAAAGTTTCACTATTTCCGCCCCTCTAACCATTTTCCCTAAATGTAAGGTAACTTTGTTCACTAAATGTATGTGTGGCCGTATTTGCATGTGGTCGACTCACCGTCATCATATTGCGAAACACCGTGCACTGGAACTGCGTGCGATGCGAGATGTGAAGTCGCTTGCTCGCGGATTTCTCCCTTGTTATAACTTAGTCCAATCAAAGAAATCCGCGAGCAACAGCGATCGTAGCAACTCTTCGCACGTTGCCCCCATCACTTGCAATCCTAAATTCAACTTGTATTGTTACTCATATACGCCGATATCGGCAATCATGACACGGCCCATCCCGTTATAAAGGTGAAAGCTGAGCCTTCCGATACCGGCTTCCGGGTTGAACCGGGAATCTGCTTCAGAAAAGGCATCCAGGTTTAACTGAAAGGTCTGGAAGACAGATTCCGTAGGCTGCTTGTATTTTCCGTCCGATAAGTGGAGATCAAGCCAAGGATGCAGAGTGAACCGGGTCTCGGGAAGCGGCTGCAGCACCATGAACTGCGAGAGCGGAAGCGAGACGGCAACCCCAGCCATGGTTTCCAGTTCAATTTCAATCTCCATCGGTTCCGGCGGGATATCCTCAGCAGAGGACTTCGCAGGTTTATCTAATTCATAGCTTCTGTCCGCCATGGCGAAAGACAGGATACCGATGCCGCCTGCCGGCTGTGGAGCCCCCTGCTCCCAATCCAGTGTATAAGTGGATACCTCGTCAGAGAATTCCCTGCGTTCCAGCATAATCCCTTTTGTGCCTTTTCCCGTATTGCGGCGGTTCTTGGCTTCTTCCTCTCGCCAAATGACTTCCTCGCCCCCTGCGGTTCCGCCCTCAGGGAGGGTGATCCGGTTGGCATCCTCATCGAATCGGGTCCATGCTGTCATGGAACTGCTCTCGAAACGATTAAAATAAGAAGTCTCCGGCAGCCAGTCCAGGGCTTGACGGGAGTCAACGAATAGAGGCGTATACTGCTCCTTGCCATGCAATGCAGCTTCCAGAAAAGCCGATATATACACTTTGGCAATCTGGCGTTGCTCTGCCGGTGTGAGCAGTCCCTGCCGGTTCAGCAGAATTCCTTTCGGATAACTGACATCATGTCTCCCCCAACCGGTATTGAACTGGCTGTGGTTAGCATCTCCGATGTAGAGGGCGGCTTTGAAATAATACTCTTCATCCCCGCTGGAAGAAGTAAAGGAGGTTCGAACGTACTGTCTTTCCCCGTCAAAATCACTGACATCCCCATCCCTTGCTCCTTGCAGTGTTAAATAATTGATGTTCTCCAGCTCAGCCAGATTCCCATCCACTTTTTTATCCGTAGGTGCAATAGCGGCAACCGCTTGAATCTGATATTGCTCAAGTCCTTCAAGCCCGGGATCGGAGTCGAACCAGCGCTGATAATCCGAAGCCATGGCAACCGCCTGACCTCCGCGTGAATGACCAATCAATGCGATCTTGTCGAAGTTCACCTTTTGATAAAAAGGAGACTCCGCATCCTCGGCAAAGGTGCCAATCTGCTGCAAATGCTTCAAGAGCATCCATGCGCGCACCTTCATATCATTATCGGGAATACCGGTCCACACAGAGTAATTCAGGAAATTCTCATCAACGGAGACCGCGATGAATCCCCGGCTTGCCAGCAGATTTCCGAGATAAGCGTAACCGTCGTCAGAGTAGTCCTCCATCAGGTGGTTCCCGTGTACAATCAGCACGAGCGGAAAACTGCCGGAGCCTTCCGGCATCCACACTCTGCCATTCACCGGGAGCGATTTCTCATTGAATCCCCAATATTTTGTCCGGAGACGGTTCCACTTTTTAATATAGGCGGATGCATCCACACTCTCCGTAATATAGTCGCTCTGTTCGCCGAATTCCGGCTGCCAGTAATCCTTGCCGCTGCCATAGGTGAAATGATGGACCTCATAGGAGCCGGCAAGGGAGGGATCCGCAGCCGTTAACTCTTCAATAACCACATCGCTGTCTGCGCTGACCTCCATATCATGCTGGGCCTGCTCAGGCCAGAGGGCGGCTGTCAGCAGCATAAGAACAAGCACAGAGCTGATCGTGAATTTCGTTCGAAAACGTACCTGCCGGGAGGCAAGTACAGCGAATATAAACCCGCCGACAATTCCTGCTACAGTCAATATGCCTGTTACAATGGAAGAAATAAGTACGGATTGATCCTCCTGATAGAAGATCAGATAGACCGCAGCAATATTAAACAGCAAGCTGCCATAATACAGCCTGGGCCCGGGAACTCCGAGCAGTGCCAGCAGGAAAGCAGCGATATGGCACAGGATGAAGTGAGCCAGCGTTCCTAGAAATAAGAAGACAAGGATATCGAAGGCGACGCCGAACCCGGTAGGCATTCCCATGGCAGCAAGCATAAATGCAAAGATGCCGGCCCCCCAGGGACCGGCAATGGCAAGCCGCCAATAGGCGGTATCATATTGATAAGTTCGCCGGATCCGATCGCGCAGTCTGAGGCGAAACGGGCGTCTGCGCGGTTTGATCACATATTGTGTCTGGTAAGGAAGTTCCATAGTATCCCCCAAGTCTTGTACTCTGCCATCAGCAAGTAGTTACAATACGTTTACTATTGTAGCATGCATGCCAAAGAGAGAGAACAGGATAATCCCGGGTTGTGCGGTAAAAGACGGACGCAAATGCTTAACTGGTCAGCTTTGGCGACCCGGTTTTCTTGAAGCGGAGAATGGACCAGACCGTTAATATTCCCAGCACCGCCAGACACACCGCGATGCTGATTCGATTCTGAGGATCGAACAGAAACAGTACGGCAATAACACTAAGGCATAGTACCGCAACCAGCAATACGACGAATCCGGGAACAGCCATCAGCAGGCGAAACAGCCCGTCTTGGGCAAAATAGGCGATCAGGGACCCCGTAATCAAAAGAACGGCTACCCACTGCAAACTGCGAACAGGCACGCCTTTGGACGAGAGCCTTGCGAGTCCCGAAGGCGCTTCGCCCCCGATAGCCATGGAGTGCAGCATCCGAGTCATGCCGTAGATTCCTGAGTTAGCAGCAGATAGTACCGCCGTGATCAGGATGAAATTCATCAGATGGGCTGCACCCGTCATTCCGGCGGAGGTAAGTACCTGGACGAACGGGCTGGTCTGCTCGCTCAGGTTGTTCCAAGGGATCAGACCGCAAATAATTAGAATCGGCAGCGTGTAGAAGAGGATCACACGCAGAATGAAGCTCTTTACCACGCGAGGCAGCACCCGCTCCGCATCCTGGGCTTCAGATAAAGTCAGCCCGAATCCCTGTGCCGATTACCCCGCCCATGGCCATGAAGCTGATGTGCCGGGGAAGTAATTTCCTTTGAAGTGACGTATGTTCTGAATTCAATCAAAAAGCCTCCTAAGCTTCAATGAAATGCATAGCTATTGAATCATCTTACAATAATTCTCACGGAATGTAATCTTAATGTTACCTTGTTGATTAGTATCAGATTTCGTTGATTGAGCAGATAGTAAGCGCGCTTTCATTTTCTTAAAATAAAGGGTAGACGGAGAAAGCAGTAGAGGGAGGATACATAAATGGCGCAATTATCCGTGGAAAACAGGCTGGAACCGGCTGCGGACAAGAAGAGAAGCGGATTCTGGAGGTTTATCAAGCAGTGGGATTTGCAGCTTATGGTCATACCGGCATTAATTTTGATCTTTATTTTTAGCTATATCCCGATGTATGGCATCCTGATGGCTTTTCAGGATTACAAAATCGGAAGAAGTTTTTCCAGCAGTCCGTGGGTAGGGCTCAAGCACTTCGCTTATTTCTTCAATGCACCGGAATTTAAAAACGTGATGAGAAACACGATTGTTATCAGTTTTCTGAAATTTCTCATCGGATTTCCGGCCCCGATTGTTCTGGCTCTCATGCTGAATGAAGTTAGAAAGATGGCCTTCAAACGGGTTGTGCAGACGATCACTTATTTGCCGCACTTTATGTCCTGGGTTATCCTGGGCGGTCTGGTCAGCGCATTGCTTGCGGTAGATAACGGGAGCATCAACATGCTTCTGGAGAAGCTGAACTTCATAGACAAGCCAATTAACTTTTTGTCATTGCCTCAATATTTCTGGGGGATTCTCGTAACGACGAACGTCTGGAAGGAAATCGGATTTGGCTCTATCGTCTACCTTGCGGCGATCGCCGGTGTGGATCCAAATACATATGAGGCTGCATCGATCGATGGTGCGAGCCGA
The DNA here is from genome assembly GCF_018333295.1 of Paenibacillus apis. Lineage (NCBI taxonomy): Bacteria > Bacillati > Bacillota > Bacilli > Caryophanales > Paenibacillaceae > Paenibacillus > Paenibacillus apis. The sequence continues at coordinate 209,817 of NZ_BORS01000006.1, read as the reverse complement.
TTCAAGCAAATCTATCTGATTACGCTTCCATCCATTATGCCTGTTATCAGCATCTTCATGATTTTGGCGATCGGCAACCTGTTGAGCGCGGGTTTTGAGGATATTTTGATTCTCGCCGCCAACCCGGCCATCCGGGATGTATCCGATGTATTGGATACGTATGTGGTGCGTGTCGGGATCGACAATTACCGATACTCCTATGCAACTGCCGTTGGGGTCTTCAAAGCCGTAGTCAGCGTCGGTTTGCTAAGCTTGGCCAATTTCATAGCACGGCGGTCGGGCAACAGTTTGTGGTAATCCGGATATAATCAGAGGAGGTTGCTTGATATGAAAGACACCTTGGGTGATCGCTTTATGATGTTTTTCATCTATTCATTTCTTATTTTGCTCGCGGTTTCTACGCTGTATCCCTTCTTGAACGCTTTAGCGGTATCTTTTAACCAGGGGCTGGATACTTCCAAAGGCGGAGTTACGCTATGGCCGAGAGTATTCACCTTGGAAAACTATAAAGTCGTCTTTAAGGACGACCGTTTGATGAGCGGATTCTTCATCTCGGTTCTACGGACCATCATCGGCACGGCATCCGCGATTCTGTGCACAGCGATCTTTTCTTACGGCATGTCCAAAAAGGAACTGATGGGCCGTAAATATTATATGGTTATGTGCATTATCACGATGTATTTCGGCGGCGGGTTGATTCCTACCTTCATGCTGATTCGCAACCTGGGTTTGATGAACTCCTTCTGGGTCTTCATTATCCCTTCGCTGATTGGCGTGTGGAACATGATCATTTTCCGAACCTTCTTCCAAGGGCTTCCGAATGGATTGGAGGAGTCGGCCAAAATCGACGGCTGCGGGAACTGGGGCACCCTGTTCAGAATCGTTCTCCCGTTGTCGGGACCGGTTATCGCCACCCTGGCGCTGTTTACCGCCGTGTATCACTGGAATGAATGGTTCCTTGCCGGGATTTATATCTCCGATCAGAATAAATACCCGATCCAGACGATTTTGCGGCAGATTCTGTTATCCAATATCGTCACTGAACAAGGGGGAGGGGGGCTGGATGCTTCATCGCTGGCCCACATGCAGCGGGCCAAAACGATCACAAGCAAATCGCTTTCGATGGCGACGATGATCGTTGCTACACTTCCAATTATTTGCGTCTATCCTTTTGTACAAAAATACTTTGTCAAGGGCGTACTGGTCGGTTCACTGAAGGAGTAGGTGAAGTGGACGAACGACATCTCGAGCGGGTTTAGAGCACAAGCTTTAACCATAGATCCTATCATTTGTATTTCAGAAAGGGGAAAGCAACGCTATGAGGAAGAGGAGAAAGTGGCTGGTTACCGTATTATCGGCCCTGACGATTATTGCACTGGTTGCCGGTTGCTCCGGCAAAAACAGCAATAGCGGAAAACCGGCTGACCAGAACGGCAACACTGCGGAGCCGCCAGCGACAGAGGCGAACTCAGAGGGGCCGAAGCTCTACGAAATTGGGAAAGAGCCGCTCAACATTACTTTGTTCGGAAATTATGACTGGTATACGATGCCTAAGTGGGGCGATGATCCAACCACGAAATGGGTTCAAGACAACAAGAAGATTACGGTGACGGAGGTGCCAAACGGCGGCAACGCTGCTCAGAAGCTAAATACGATGATTGCATCCGGCGAATTGCCTGACATCGTATGGGGCGAACGGGGCACCGACGTAGAACGGCTGCGCGAAGCAGGCTTGCTTGTGCCGCTTGATGATTATATCGATAAATACCCGAATTTGAAAAAATGGCTCGACCCGAAAGCTCTGAACATGCTTCGCTCACCTGACGGTAAGCTGTATCAGTTCCCGAACTGGTATACGAACCGGCCGAACGGAAACGCCGGCTGGGTTGTAAACAAGGAGTACTATACGGCGCTTGGGTCGCCTAAACTAGAAACTACGGATGACTTATACGCCTATTTGAAGCAGGTTAAGGAAAAGTATCCGAACGTGATTCCGTTTGAAACGGACCTTGCCACTGAAGGGCATGGTCTCGACCAAATTTACTCCGCGTTTAAGGAAGATAACATGGGCTTCGGCAGATTCTTTGCCGTACCTGACGGCGAAGACAAGATGAAATCGATCTATAAGGATGAACCTTACCGTGAGTCCGTAGTATATGCTGCAAAATTGTTCCGTGAAGGCTTGATGACGCAAGACGCATTTACGCAAACCCGCGACCAGGTCGACGAGAAATTGATCAATGGCCGGGTAGCGGTGTATGCGACAGCGAACCCGACGGTTTACGCGATGGCAGCGGATACCGAGCTTAGAAAGAAAGATCCGTCGAATCCGGATCTGGGCTATTTCATGATCTGGCCGATTCATAAAGAAGGACTGGATAAGAACAAAATCTATCCGGGCACCTACAATAAATTGGGCTGGAATGCGGCAGTAATTACTACAAGCGCTAAAGATCCGGAAGCCGTTTTCGCATTCCTGGATTGGTGGACCGGTCCGGAAGGAACGACGCTGCAATTCTGGGGCGTAGAAGGCGAGTATTGGCAAGGACTTGAAGCGGACGGTTACACACCGAAATTTACGGAGAAGTATGCTACGCAGAAAGACAAACTGGCTGAGTATCAGAAGTTCATGGATCCGTTGATGTGGGTAGGCAATACCGTATTTGCGGATGATACAAAAGGTAAATACGAGTCTACCTTGGCTGAAAACGAACGTAACTGGGCGACTTACTGGCAGTATCAAATTACGTGGAAAACGCAAGGGGACGCCACGGAGTTCGTTAATATGCCGCCAAGCCCGGACAGCGAAGCAGGCATTGCGTTCCAACGCGCTAAAGACATTTGGGATCAAGTGAGAGCGCAGACGCTGTTCACGAAGAGCGACGAAGAAGTGTTGGCTCTGTTAGACAAGGCTTATGACGATACGATGGCCGCCGGATTCCAAGCCACCTTGGACCACTTCGCTAAAAAGTGGGGCGAGAATAAAGCAATGATTAACGGCAATTAATTTAATCATGAAAGGGCCTGGTTCATTCAGGCCCTTTTTTCCTCTCACTGCCGGACGAACCTGTGCCTGTTCAGGAACATATCGTAACGGTATACTGGATTCAAGAGCCTATCCTAGGAGGACACACATCATGTATAAAGTGCTGTTAGCCGATGACGAACTGCTGGATCTGGAAGGGATGAAACGGTTTATTCCTTGGCAAGACCTTGGGCTTGAAGTTGTTGGAGCTGTCAGCAACGGTTTTTTGGCATGCGAGGTTCTCGAACAGCAGCCCGTCGATATCTTGGTGACCGATGTTAATATGCCGAATATGTCCGGACTGGAGCTGGCACGAATTGCTATTGAACGAAAACCGAATGTTCGAATTATTTTTGTAAGCGGATACCAGGACTTTCATTATGTTAGAGAGGCATTGTCGCTCAAGGCATGCAATTATGTGTTGAAACCGATGGATGATGAAGAACTGATTGCCTCCTTGGTAGCGATTACCGGGGAATTAAAGCTGGAAGCACGTCAGCGTGAGGCAGAAGAGAATTACCTCCGAATGAAACCGATGGCCAAGAACGATCTGCTGATCCGCTTGTTGGAAGGCGAGTTGAGTTGGGATCCTGCCGATAGCTTGACCCGGCTGGCTTCCTCTTATGGTCTGGTTTCGTTGAAAGGCCCGCTCCGGGTTGCGGTGCTGGAGATCGATGATTTCAAATGGCTTCGGCCTGAGCACGGTGAGGAGGATGCCGCTCAGAAGCTTGAAATGTGTCTGAAGCATATTTACGAGATTATTTACAGTAATGGGCTCCATTATTGCAAGCTGAGTCGAAACCGGATTGCAGTGCTGCTGCACGGTGAGGGGCGGGCAAGAGGTCTGGAAGAAATCCGCGGCTCGATCGATTCCACCATCTCCATGTCGATAACCGTCGGATTGGGAGAAGAGGTTCTGAGCCCAACACAATTGCCGGCCTCTTTCAGACAAGCAATTGAGGCATTGGACGGAAAAATGTTTTTCGGCCGCGGCCAGATTATTAATTATGAAGAAGTACATAAAGCGCCGGAGATGAATGATGCCAAGACATTGGATATCCGTCTGGATGCCTTGTTTAAGGCGATGAGCAACTATGAATTGGTACGTGTCCACGATGAGATCGACAATCTGTTCAAGTCGGTGTCGACCTTGCGCTCCAAGTTTACCATTTATAACTTAGCGATGTATATCGTATTCAAGCTGGATCATTATTTGCAGGGCCAGGATGAGGACTTGTTTGAAATGCTGGGGATGGAGCTGCACAGCCTTGATGTGGTGCTCAAATTCGAGATGATGGGCGACATTCGCTCCTGGCTGGTTCGCAAGGTATTTGAAATTTCAGAGATGATGCGCAGGAAGCGGGATACGAAGAATAGCAGGCTGATCCGTGAAATCATGAAGATGATGAAGGATCGGATGCATGAAAATATAACGCTCAAGGATATGGCAGAGCAGTTTTCCTTCTCGCCGAACTATCTGGGCCATTTGTTCAAGGAGGAGGTCGGCAAGAGCTTCAGTGAAATGCTGATCAGCATGCGGATGGAACGGGCCAGGGATTTGCTGCGAAATCCGGTGATGAAAATCTATGAGGTCGCGGATCAGGTGGGGTATCGGTACATTCCCTATTTCAGCCGCCAATTCAAGGAAACCTATGGGATGACCCCGATGGAATTCCGCAAGCGGGAGTAATCGCGGAAGAGAGGTGAATACGGATGATCCCGGCCAGCAAGGCTTCGAAGCAGCCAAGATTCATTCCCTTCGGATATAAACTGATGATTACTTATATGGTCTTTATCATCATTCCGGTGATCGCGATCGGTTATTTCTCTCATTCGATGTATGAGGATTCGATTCGGGTACAGACGAGGAGTAATATTCAAGGCACTCTGCTGCAAATGAAGGATAATATTGAATACAAGCTTTCCGATGTCGAACGGATATCGAACATGCTTTACGAGGATTATTCGCTGATTACACAGCTTCGCATTTATGAGAAGGGGTGGGACACTTATGAGCGCACCACCAAGATCGTAAGACCCAAATTTTCTATTGCAGTTAATGCAACCAGCCTCAATATCGCGATGTACATATTTCTCGCAAATGAATCGTTTCCCGAAATTTATCATGGCAAATTCCTGCAAGAGCGGCCGGACCTATTAGAAAGAAACTACAACCTCTACCATCTTAGCCGGATCGAGGACAAGGCGTGGCATCGCAATTTCCCGGCGGAACAATTCGGCGAGACGATGACATGGCAGCGGGTGGAGAGGGACGAGGATTTTGGCCGGATCTCGTTATTGCGCAGACTGGTAGACAGCCAGAATCCGCTGGACTTGAATGAGATTGGGTTCATGAGGTTCAGCGTCAGGATAGATGAGCTGTTTCAAGGGTTGGATTATAGCAAGATCGGGGAAGGCAGTGCGCTTGTGATTAAGGATGAGTATGGAAGAGTTCTCTACCAGTCAGGCCTATTGCCGGAAGGAGAAGCTCATGGAGAAGCTTCATCCCATCTCTATTTGACGATTCAAGAATCGGTGGGAGAGTCCTGGGCCATGACAGCGTATGTACCTATGACGGTCATGGAGCAGGACTCGGCCAAGGTGCGCATGTTCATTTTACTCATTTGCATGCTCTGCCTGATTGTCTTCACGTTCGCAGGGATGTTCATTTCCAGGTATTTCTCTATCCGAATGAATAAAATTGTCTATGTGCTCAATGCTTTCCGGGAAGGGGAGCTTCACAAGCGAATGGGCTATCGGGGAAAGGATGAGTTTGGTCAAATCGCTGCGGCATTGAATGAAATGGGCAGAGACATTGATCATTTGATCGACCAGGTGTATCTGACCCAGATCGAGAAGAAGGAGGCGGAGCTGGAATCTCTGCAGGCCCAGATTAATCCGCACTTCCTGTACAACACATTATCGTCCATCAGCCGGCTCGCGCAATTTGGAGAGATTGAGAAGCTTCAGCGGATGGTGCTTGACCTGGCGAAATTCTACCGGCTCTCGCTGAACGAAGGCCGGACGGTCATTCCGATCCGCAGCGAGCTGGAACAGGTACAGGCTTACATGAATATTCAGACTACCAAATTTGGCGATGCGGTCTCCATATTCTATGATATTGACCCTTCGATCATAAAGTACGATACGATCAAGCTGATTTTGCAGCCCTTTATCGAAAATGCACTGGAACATGCCTGGTTCGGGAACTCCATTCATATCACTGTGTCAGGGAAGCTGCATGGAGAAGATATCATTTTTAAAATTATCGATGATGGAACGGGGATGAGTCCGGATAAGATCAAGCAGATCTTCGACCCGGTAGAAGGACTGAATACAGGCTATGGCATCCGTAACGTCAACAGCCGGATTCAGCTTCATTACGGAAGCAAATACGGGGTAAGCATCGGCAGTCGCCCCGGAATCGGAACAACGGTGCAGATCGTCATTCCTGCATGGCGCGAAAAGTAGCTTGACAGCCGCTCGGTTCGAGTTTTAAATAGACCAATAGTGTGTAAAAGTCGGATCACGAAAGGGTAGCGATCATCATGTTTCCTCAGTTAAAGCAAATTCACCCGTTGTCCTGGACGATCATTATTGGAACTATTTTCGGGCGTATGGCTACGTCAATGAGTATTCCTTTCCTGTCCATCTATTTGATCGGCAAGCTGTCTGCAACGCCTTCCCAAGCTGGAATCGTGGTAGCGGTCAGCTCTTTGATCGGAGTATTTGCCAGCTTCTATGGCGGTTATATTTCGGATGTGATCGGCCGTAAGAAAGTGCTTTTCATTTCAATATTCGGTTGGGCTATTGTCTTCGTCGGGTTTGCCCTGGCGGACCGGATCTGGCTCTTCTTCGTGTTTAATGCATTGAACGGCTTATGCCGTGCCATGTTCGAGCCAACCTCACGGGCGCTTCTTGCCGATATTACCGCGAAGGAGAACCGGCTGCTGGTATTCAATCTGCGCTATGCGGCGATCAATCTCGGGGTCGTGGCGGGTCCGATTATCGGTCTGCAAATGGGCGTTGCCGACTCGGCTCATGTGTTCTATATCGCTGGGCTGGTGTACTTTTGCTATGGTCTGATTCTTCTGATGCAATTCCGCAGACATACCCACATTGGCGGAGTGAAGTCACAGGCCGAGGAACGGCTGACCTTATCAGAAGCATTGCGAGTAACGGGAAAGGATCGGACCTTTATCTTTGTTTTAATGGGGACGATATTCTGCGTGCTGGGATACGGTCATTTCAATTCTACGCTTCCTCAGTATATGGAATTAAGCGCGGTCATTCAGGATAGTGCAACCTGGTTCGGGTATATGATCTCATTGAATGCAATTACCGTGTTGATCATCCAGTTCCCGCTCGTCCGGCTGGCGAGCCGGTTCTCTCCGGTTGTCCCACTTATTGCCGGGAATGTGTGTGTAGCATCCAGCCTGCTCTTGTTCGGATCCTTTCCGTACCTATGGACGATGTTCCTCGCCGTTATTCTGTTCACGATCGGCGAAGTTCTGATGTTCACGATGACGGATTTGTTGATTGACCGGATTGCAAAGCCGGGGTTAAGGGGAACTTATTTCGGGATGTTCGGCTTCAATAATCTTGGCAATGTGCTGGCGCCATTACTTGGCGGATTCTTACTCGAGGGTTTAGGTGTAGACCGGTCGGTGCAGATCTTCGCGATTATCGCATTAACGACGGCATTTGGCCTGCCGTTCCTGTTTATTGGACATCGCTGCCTATCGGGCAAGACGGCACAAGACGCTGGACAGGACAGCCTCACAGGATAATTCGAAAACAGACCGCCATATGTGCGTGTTCAAAAGATGACTTTTTGAACAACCTCTATATGTTTCTTTCAAAGCTGGGGTTTAGCCCAGTCCCTCCCGGGGATGACACGTATACTGTGTTATGACCCTGGGGAGGTGAGGAACGGTGACGGTAAAAGAACGCGTAAAGCTGGCTCGCAAGCACATCGGAAAACGGGTGAGAATCCGAACGAAGACCGGGGCAGATCTTTACGGGACAATAGTCAAAGTAAAAGGGAATAGATTATATTTGAAGACGAGTTCAGTTCATCCGGAAGGAAATAAAGCCCATGTAACCTTTGCTCCTTTGATTCTTCCGTTAGTCCTGTTCGATTTGCTGGTTATCGTATTGCTGGATGACCGGAGAAGACGGAGATATTGGCTCTAGTATTTTAAAAATAGAAGCTCCTTTCAGGATAAGCACTGCGCCTTATGCTGGAAGGAGCTATATTATTATCTGCTAATGCAGAATGTGTATGATGTAACAGCGTTTTCATGGTATCTTGGTGTTGATACTAATATATGAGAAGGGGGGATTTCAGGATGGTTTGGGTTATCGATTTCGTACTTGGCAAGCTCCATGCAAAGTCTGCAGGATCGACCGGGCGATAATTTGCATGGAGCGATCATGAATGATCGCCCGTTTTACTGGACTTGATGTCCGTTAACAGTTGATTCTCCGCAGGCTTTGCTCCCTTAAACTCAAACCATGATTTAAGGAGCGGAGCAAATATGAAATATAAGAATGCGGATGCGGTTTTGCCGGAAGTGCTGCTTAGAGAAATTCAGAAATACATTCAAGGAACTACGATATATATCCCGAATACGGACGGGGTACGCAAAAAGTGGGGAGAGAACTCGGGAAGCCGTGAACTGTTAATCCGCAGGAACCGGGAAATTAGGGCCAAATTCTCTGCGGGGCAGTCTATCGACCAGTTGGCTGACACCTTCTGTCTCTCTCACGATAGCATCAAGCGGATTGTTTATACGAAAAAAAGATAGCATTAAGCCCGCTCGCTCTTATAACAGCGGGCTCTTTGATATGGCAAAAACAAATATGAACAGAACTCGATCTATTCGCTTTGGAGGAGATTCTTTATTGTTGAACTGTAGCTCATTTACGAAAAAGGATCGATTATTATGGAATACCGCGAATTGACGTCATTATTGGATAGGAATCTTCACAGGATTAAGGCGAACGGAATGTATCATGAGAAAATAACGGAGCTTAAGCGCCTGCTTAACGGCGGGGGTGGCCAGTCGGGTATGGATTTTGCCGTCGAAGCAACAAAGACAACAAAGAAAGTAAAGGGTGAAGAATATGACGATAAGTCTACGGAAGTATGAACCTGATGATCTATATAAAGTGCGAGATTTTATTATTAGAACGCAAAGCTTGCTGGGTCATCCTAACAGCTGGGGAATCGACCGCTGGGAATTCGTCCCTTTCTTTCAGGAGACAAGAAGCGGTACATTGGAGCAGTGGCAGAGCAGGATCGGAATTTGGGAGGATGAGAACGGGGACATTGCGGCAGTTGCTTGCGATGACGGGGATGTGTATTTTTTGCTCGACTCCTTGGAGCCCGGTGAGCAGCTTGTGCAGGAGTTGTTCGAGTATGCGGAAGAGAAGCTTTTGATTTTCGAGCCCGGGCAGCTCTGCACACGTAATGCGCTGGCGATAACAGCGGGAATGAAAGGGATCGACCGCATAGCGGAATCCAGAGGATACACGCGTGGGCCAGGGGAAGATACGATCATGTCCCTTACGCTCGATAGAGATTTTCAAGTCTTCTTGCCGCAAGGTTATGTTATTAAAACGGGTGAAGAAGTAGATAGCCGCACAAAAGCCCTTGGGCATATCATGGCTTTCGACTACGCCGGCACAAGCGATGCGGACAAGACGCTTCTCCATTACGGAAACATCGCCAAGGCACCTGATTACAGAGCAGGGCTGGAACTGTCTGTGCTGAACACCGCCGGGGAAGTAGTATCGTTTTGCAGTCTTTGGTGGGATGAAGCGAACAAGGTAGCGACTCTAGAGCCGGTAGGTACGCATAAAGCTTACAGACGCAAAGGGCTGGGGAAAGCCGTTATTTATGAAGGCCTGAACCGGCTGAAAACACTCGGTGCAGTAAAAGTATATGTCGGTTCAGGCCAGACATTTTACCGGAAAATCGGCTTTGAGCCGGAAGTCTCCATGTACCGCTGGATTCAAAGTAAGAGATAAGCATATTTTGCTATGTGCATCTCACTTTATCAGTTCACCTGGTTATGATTAAAATAATCCAATCCCATAGCTTCCCGCACTTCGCCAAGTGTTTCCTTTGCCAACTCTTGTGCTCTGCGGGTGCCAGTCTTCAGAATATCCTCAATATCATCCGAACGTCGGGTATACATTGCCCGGCGTTCCCTCATAGGCTCCAGCATTAAATTCAAATCCTTGAACAAACACCGCTTGCACATTGTGCAGCCTATACTCCCCATTTGGCAAGCCTCCTGAATTTTATCTGCTTCTTGTGACCGGAATGCTTGATGATAACTAAAGATGGGGCAAATTTCTGGATGTCCGGGATCGTCTTTGTGCACACGAGCCGGATCCGTCACTGCCTTGCGTATCTTGAATGCCAGCTCCTCCTCTGTGCAGTCCAAAGGAATCGTATTCCCGAGGCTTTTGCTCATCTTTGCATTTCCATCCGTGCCAACTAGCCTAGGCATCTCGCTGATAATAGCTTGAGGCTCGGGAAAGACAGGACGATACAGTTCATTAAACCTTCTGATTAACTTGCGAGTTAGTTCCAGATGCGGAAGCTGGTCCTCGCCTACAGGAATAACGGTCGCTTTGCAAAAGGCGATATCCGAAGTCTGGCTGACCGGGTAGCCAAGAAAGCCGTAATATAACTCCCCAAGGCTTCGATTTCCCGATTCGGCCTTAATAGTGGGATTGTGACGAAGAGAATTAACCGTTACAAACATTGAGAAAAAGACGGTCAACTCAGCGATTTCAGGAACCATGGATTGAATAAATATCGTTGATTCATTCGGATCCACACCTGCAGCCAGATAATCAAGCGTTATTTCCCGTAAATGCCTGCTTATATTTTCGGGATGATCAAAATGTGTGGTCAGTGCCTGGACATCTGCCAGCATGACCAGGGTGTCATACCGGCTTTGCAGCTTTACTCGATTGTGCAGGCTGCCGGCGTAATGGCCCAGATGCAGCTTGCCAGTCACGCGGTCGCCCGATAGCATTCGCTCTTTGCTGAAAGGAATAATTTGATTCATTGGTAATCCTCCTTGAATATTGAATTTTTATTGTGTCTATGCAGCAGTTGCGCCACCAGCCCTCATCCATGACCATCACCCCCTTAAATAAAAAAAACTCCGTCCATATAAGGACGAAGAGTCGTTGTGCCACCTTAATTCAACTGCCTAAAGTCTGCCAACATACTTCAGCGCAGGAGATCTCATTCCCAGTACGGAAGAGCCATGAACATTGTGTTCAGATGAGTTCTTCGATACCTGTCCCATGATAACGGCGGGAAACCCGGCTGATCCTACTGGACGAGTCTTTCGGACGAGCAGCTCCAAAGGCCATTCGAATCATCGGTGGAACACCGGCTCACAGCAACCGCCGGCTCTCTGGGATCCTGTCCGATATCTACTTACCCTTTTTCTTAGCTGATAAAGATATACACTTTACTTGAAGAATTACACATTATCTTACTGCAACTTCTGTTAAGAGGTCAATGGGTGGGTTCCTCACGAGGAAGAATAATTGTTTTTTTACACTGTCTCCGGTACAAAATGTCATTGGAAATATGCATAATTTATGTCAGAATAATTTTCAATAGAACATTTTTTTGGATTTATGGATTTATAATCCTCAGAACAATTAAGGGGGACGAATTGGATTTTTTAAAACAGTTTCATTTACAACGATCTAGGGAGTGTATTAAGTTATGGAATATATAAGAAGAAGTGGTACCCGAGCATCCCTTTTGATGTTAGTTACATTCATATTGCTTACAGCCATATTATCTGGTTGCCAGAAAAACGATACTTCCCCGCAAGATGGCGAGGTAGAAATCATCTCGAAAGAACTAATAGAAATCCTTGGTCAGAACCCCAATATTGACATCTATAAGGTGTTTTATAAAAGCGATGGTATCAAGGTGCTGGCTTACCTGACCGTCCCCAAGGCTCCCGGAAAGTATCCGCTTGTTGTGAATCTTCATGGGGGATTAGCGATTGAATACAAGAATCTTACTCATTATAATTCCGACTTGACCTACGAATATATGGATATGAGTGACCAGGTGGTTTACTTATACCCTGCCTATCGTGGCTATTTGGAGAGCGAGGGCTATGTGCAGGGGATTGCGGAGAACACACGGGATGCAGACAATGGAATCAAGCTGGCGATGTCCACTGGCAGGGTCAAGGAAGATTCTGTCTATCTGATTGGTGCCTCTATGGGAGGAGCAGTGGCTTTGAGATTAGCCTCCGAGCGTCAAGATGTACAGGCTGTAGTCGGCATAGCTCCCTTTACGGGTTGGGATGTAATTATACGCTGGTTGGATGAGCATCCAGGCATAACTAAACCTGAAGTTGTAGATAATTTCAGGCAGAACGCATTCTATGTAAGATATAGCTTAATTAAATTGCATCCCGAATCAGAGGGTGACTATTCAATATTGGATAAAATCCCGAACATTAATGCTCCGGTGCTGCTGCTGCAGGGGACGAACGATGATCGTCTGATCTGGCAGACCGTTCAGGACTTTTCCAACGATCTGGAGGAGGCGGGGAAAACGGTAAAGTTCGTTCTCTATGAGGGCGGCGATCATAGCTTAGGGGGTGATTATCTAGATCAGAGAAACCAGGAAATTCATCAATGGCTGCAAAAATATGGTCTCACGGAGTCATTCACCATGCAGTAGCGCTAATCAGCCGTGTTCTAAGGGGCCATCTTAACATGGACTCCAGTCTGAACGCGGCTGATGAAATGGGCGGTGCTTATTTGCTTTTTCGTGACAGATTAAGCATGGACAATCCAAAGAATAACAGGGTTGTGCCGAGAAGGATTACAATGCTTAGCCAGCTTTGTACGGTGTAATCTCCGAAGTAGTAGACAACACCCATGTTCTGCTGGAACTGCTCCATAGCCTCTGCGGGCGCTCCGGCGAAAGAAATTTCCATCGGTCTTTCAAGCATCACACTGCGAATTAATACGCCGGCATGGGATATCGGGAATAGCTTGATGACCCATTGCACACCATCCGGCAAGCTCCCCACAGGTACATAAATGCCTGTCAGGAAGCCGATCAAGGTTCCGATGACGGTACTGGCCGCCGAGAAGGCATTGGAGCTACGCATAAAGGTGGTGATGAAGAAGATGATCGAGCTGCTTGCCAGCACGGCCAGGACAATCAGCCCAAGCACTTTGAGCAGACTTGGCAAGGGTAGAAGCTCACCGTCAAACAGCAGGAGGTATCCTTCCCCCAGCAGGAGGGTCGCTATGCTCATAATGATCCCGACAGCGCAAGCGCTCAGAATGTAGCCGCCAGTCAGCTTCGCTCTACGAATGGGGGAGGTTGTGAAGTCCTTGAGGATCTTCCTGGATCGGTCCTCCACCATAATGCCGAAGGCCCCCGTCGTTGAAGTTACCGAGGTTACGGCGAGGATACCCGCCAATATCCAGCTATTGATAAGAAATTTGACACCCGAAATCCCCGATAAGCCATTTGCGATATTGTCCGCAAGAAATATGACATATAATCCTAAAATGATAAAGACAGCAAGCAAGGAAAACAACACAGCCGCCCGGTCGCGGAAGAAAATCTTCAAGTTTCTCTTTGCAATAGCAATCATCCGTTTCTTATCTCCGTTCCTGTGAGTCTAATAAAGACATCGTCCAGCGTTCCATTAATGATCTCCACGTTCTCGATATTGTTCCGGCACAAGTCCAGAAGCGGCAAGGCGTCCAGGGTCTGATCCAGAGAGATGCAGTAAATGCCTGCTGTATCCCGCTCATACGTAACCGCTTGCTCCTCCAGCAAGGCCACGAGTTCCTCGTCCTGCCGTGGTTTGATTTTCAACACATCCGAGGTGTAGCGAGTCTTCAGCTCAAGCGGAGTGCCATGGGCAAGAACCTCCCCGTGATCGATAATCGTAATATAATCCGCCTGTGCAGCCTCCTCCATATAATGTGTGGTCAGGAATACCGTCATGCCTTGCTCGCGCTGAAGCTTCAAGATCATCGCCCAGACAGACTTCCGCGTCTGAGGGTCGAGACCCGTGGTCGGCTCATCCAAAAACAAGATCTTGGGTGTGTGTATCAATGCGCGGGCGATATCGGCGCGGCGGCGTTGCCCTCCTGACAGCTTGCCGTAAGGTCGCTTCAGGAATTCCGTGACATTGGCGGTCCGCGCTGCCGAAGTGATAGCGGCATCCAGCTCGTTCCGCGACATCCCATAGAAGCTGCCGCGTGTTCGCAAGTTCTCCTCTACCGTCAGCAGCGGATCCAGCAGGCTATCCTGAAAGACGATGCCGATGGATGCCCGTATGTGGTCATCCTCTTGTCCAAGCTCATACCCGTTGATGACAACTCGGCCCCCGTCGGGCTTCAACTGGGTGGAGACCATATCAATGGTCGTAGATTTGCCGGCACCGTTAGGTCCGAGAAAGGCAAACAGACTGCCCTCCTCAACGTAAAAGTCAATTTTTTTGACGGCTTCGAGGGATCCGAAGGATTTCTTCAAATGACTCACTTCCATAATTTTGCTCATTGATTCTCTCCCGTCCTCTTATCTCTATTTTGCTGCAGCCATTGCAATTGCTGGTTGATGCGGCTGGCATCCACCTGATCCTTGATCATCAGCACCCCATATACTGCGAAATAAACGAAGATGCACATCCCGACGACTACCGCCAGATTAAGCGGGTTTAATACGAAAACATTCAGCAGCATGCCTGAGACAAAGACGCCAATTAAAACGTCAATCAAATCTACAGCGATGGAGAGCCAACGATTCTTCCAGGCTATTCTGTCTGTGATTGCCAACAGCAGGGTGGCGGCGGTCGACATGGCAAATAATTGAAATGCCAGCAGCGTGGTGAGCGGGGGCAGAATGTCAAGTGAAGCCAAAATGGAGTAAATAAGCACCACGAAGGTAAACGAGATACAGTCGCTGGTCAAGTATCTTTTGATATAAAGCATCCTTCACGCCTCCTAGAAATTGAATTTTTTCTTGAAGTTCTGGACGTAATGCCGGTTGATGATCAGCTTCTCCCCATTATGCAGAAGGACCTCAAATCGTCCATTCAGCAGCGCGCGTACACTGGATAGCTTCATGATATTTAGAATGCAGCTTTTGCTGATTCGCACAAAATCGGCCTTGGCGAATTGCTCCTCCAGTTCATAGAGCTTGAGGCTGCATTCATAGACATCCTTCTCGCAATAAGCAAAGCTCTTGTCATCGATGGACTCGAAATAATAGATATCTTCCAGCCGAAGCGGATAGGTGGCGCCGTTCTTTTTACCTGTGATGGAAAAACCGTACAAGCGGATCTGGGCGATGAGCTTCTCCAGCTCGGCGTCGACCAGCTTGCATTTAATCGTAATTTCAATATCCTCGTGATCGAGGGATTGATCGATAATCAGCTTCAAAGGATTCACTCCTCGGGTGTTGATGGATTGAACATTTCAGGCTGTACCTGCGGTGAGTTAAACATATCACGGGCATTTTTACAGGCGCAATAGGGTTTCCGGTAAACTGCACCTGCGGCAGGGTGAAATACATTTGCAACTTGTCTGTTGTCAGGGAGGGCCAGTCTGCATAATCGGCCAAGTTCCCTCATAGACATGTATCAGTTTAGGAAATCAAACTGCAGAGGGGATGATCACATGCGTCGGATCACGAAGATGCTGGCGATTATGATCGTTGTAAGCATCGTACTGGTTGCATGCGGGAAGAAAGATGCGGCCGGCGTCGTCAAGGATTTGGACAAAGTAGTGAACAAACTGGAGAGTTACCAGGGTACTGGTGTGATGACGCTGTACACGGGTGACAAGCCCCAGGAGTACCAAGTGGAGGTGTGGTATCAAAATCCGTCTTTTTACCGGATCGCGCTTACGAATGCTGAGAAGGATGTTACCCAGATTGTGCTTCGCAATGAACAAGGTGTCTATGTGCTGACGCCAAGCTTGAACAAGAGCTTTCGCTTCCAAAGCGACTGGCCGGAGAATCAGGGACAGGTCTATTTGTACCAGACCCTTGTCCGGAGTATTCTAAGCGACGGAGCAAGACAATTCGCCAGCGACAAAGAAAATTACGTGTTTGAAGTTGCAGCCAACTATAATACGCATGCCCTGGTACGCCAGAAGATTTGGCTTGATAAAGAAAACTACGCGCCAAAGCAGGTGCAGGTATCCGATTCTCAAGCCAAGGTCGTAGTTGAAGTCAAATTTGACAGCTTTAATTTTGATACCAAGTTTGAGAATAATTCCTTCGATATGCAGCATAATCTGGATACGGCTGCAGAGGATGCCAAAGGGACTTTGTTAGAAGTAGATGAGAACGGGATGCTGGTGGAGAAACTTCCGGATTCCTCAAGCGAAGACCCTGTGTCAGGGAGCATAGCAGAAGGGGAAGAGGGAACAGCTTCTGGAACAACTCCTGCGTTGACAGATTCCTTTGGGGTCATTGTACCGACCTATTTGCCTGACGGCGTGGCCTATCAGGATGATAAAGTGGTCGAGGGCGAAGAACGGATTATGGTACTGCAGCGCTATAATGGTACATATCAGTTCACCCTCACCGAGACGCGTTCCCCGGATCGCACGGCTTCTACTGTAACCGGTGAAATGGTCGATATGGGCTTTACCTTCGGATTTCTCAGCGGAGATGAGCTGCGCACTTTAACCTGGACAATGGATGGCCTGGAATTCCGGATTACAAGCGAGGACCTCCCCGTATCGGAAATGGTGAAAATCGCTGCTTCCATGCAGGATCAAACGGGTAAATAATAGGTAGTTCGGGCGGGTTGCGGCTGTTCGGACGGGAATCATAGTCCCTCCGTCATCCGTCTATCCGCCTCTTTTTATCCATCAAGCCTTCTCTCATTTGACAGCCGCACCGAAAGAACATTACGATAGGTGTATTGTTTTACATGGACTTTGAATCTTTTGAGAAGGTGACCTGAAGTGCAAGTGACATATCGACCTACCCAGGCTGTTATTGATCTGGATGCCCTATACTCCAACTACCGGAAATTTCGTGAGGTTCTGCCTGCTGAGATGAAGCTGCTTGCTTGTGTGAAAGCAAATGCCTATGGGCATGGAGCAGTGACAATTGCAAGAGAGCTGGAGCGCGTTGGCGCTGATTATCTCAGTGTAGCGTTTTTGGACGAAGCGCTGGAACTGCGCAGTGCTGGGATCACGATGCCAATTCTGGTGCTGGGATATACACCGCCCCATGGAGTACGCAAGGCGTGGGAGCATCGTATTACACTGACCGTGTTCAGTGATGAGGTGCTGGAGGCGATAGAGCGACTTGATCCTACGGAATTTGATCATAAGCTGCAAGTCCATGTCAAGATTGACTCAGGAATGGGGCGCCTTGGATTGCTTACCGCAGAAGAGGCTGTGTCCTTCATTCTGAGACTCCGTCAGCTTTCCCATGTGGAGGTTGAGGGGCTGTTCACGCATTTTGCCACGGCGGATGAACGGGACAAGAGCTATACATTGGAGCAGTATGGGCGTTTTCAGGTAGTAGTGGACGCGCTGCGCAAGGAAGGGATTGAGATCCCGGTTATACATACGGGTAATAGCGCAATTGCCATCGATATGCCGGAGCTGTCCGTCAATATGGTTCGGATCGGTATTTCGATCTATGGTCTGTATCCATCGGATGAGGTTGGGAAGGAACGAATTGAGCTGAGTCCGATTTTGACGCTGAAAACCGAGATTGTGTGGGTGAAGACTCTGCCGCCGAATTCGGCTATCAGTTATGGAGCCAGATATGTAACTAGCAGCGAGGAGATCATCGGAACACTCCCGATCGGGTATGCCGATGGATACTCGCGGATGCTGGGAGGCAAAGCGCAGGTATTGATACGCGGCCGTCGTGTTCCTGTCGTTGGAACGATCTGCATGGATCAATGTATGGTTTCGTTAGAGGCTTTGGCTGACGAGGCCGAAGAAATTCAAGCCGGCGAAGAGGTTGTACTCATCGGTCAGCAGTCCGGCAGCGTAATTACTGCGGACGAGCTGGCTACAAAGCTTGGAACCATCCCTTATGAATTGGTCTGCATGCTGGCCCATCGTGTTGTCAGAGTGTATGTGCGCTCGGGTGAACCAGTTACGGCAGTTAATGCACTGTTAAGTGAATAATTGCAGTGATTGACAAAAACCAACAAAACTTTTTTCTCCTGGAAGGAATTTATGCCGGAGCATCGAAACAATAATACATGGCAATATTGAAGTATATTGTTTATAATGGGATGCAGCATACTTGATATACGCTCGGCATATACTTCTTTGTATATATTTCCTTGAATAACGCTATACTGTATGTCAGGGAACAGGGTCGACTAGGTTTTGGGGGTGGAAGTTAAGATGGCCAATTTGCAGAACACCAAAAGAATCATGATCAGTTTGCCGGATCATCTTTTGCAGGAAGTGGATGGAATCGTAGCAATGGAGAATTCCAATCGCAGCGAATTGATTAGGCAAGCCATGAAGCTGTATTTGAATGAGCGGAAGAAGAGATTCATTCGCGAGTCGATGCAGCGCGGCTATATGGAGATGGCAAAAATCAATCTTTCCATGGCCTCTGAAGCATTCCAAGCGGAGGAAGATGCAGACATCACTCTGGACCGCCTAGTAAGCGGGGTGTAACTATTGATCGTAAAGCGCGGTGACGTTTTTTTCGCGGACCTTTCTCCTGTTGTGGGCTCAGAGCAGGGAGGAGTAAGGCCTGTGCTTATTATCCAGAACGATATCGGCAACCGATTTAGCCCTACAGCAATTGTTGCTGCTATAACGGCGCAAATTCAGAAGGCAAAGCTGCCGACGCATGTTGAGATTGAAGCGGCGACGCATGGCTTTGACCGGGATTCCGTAATTTTGCTGGAACAGATTCGTACGATCGACAAACAGAGACTTACTGACAAAATTACGCACTTGGATGAGGAAACCATGAAGAAGGTCAATGAAGCCTTATTGATCAGTCTTGGGTTAATCGACTTTTAAGTGTTCATATGAAGCGCCCTGACTTTTTTTAGCGGGGTGCTTTTTTATTTGAATAATATCTAGAGGTGCAGGATGATCCAAAAGCATTTTATAGCGACCCAGATCAGAAGAACGAATCGTAATCTAGGCATATTGACACTGCTTACGATTATTCCCGGAATCATCTTATTAGCTATTGGAGGAATTGAGGGAATATTGAAGCTGATTGCTGCATTTATTGAAGGACCTTTGGGATTTGAATTGCTGCTTGAGATCATATCTAACTTTATGGAGCTTCTATTCTTCGTTGTTGGATTAAGACTCCTAATTTATGGTTTAAAGAAGATGTGGCGGTTAGTACCCCGCTTAATTCATTTTGAGCAGCATCCTATTTACAAAGAGGTGGCTTATTATGGTGAATTTGAAGATGTAGCCCTCAATATTCATTATGATCTTATCCAGAGTGGGCATAAGAAATACAAAAATATATACATAACCGAGCACTGGGTCATGCAAATAACTGCTTTCCATTTAGCAGTACTCAAGCTGGAGGATGTTGTCTGGGCATACGAAAGAGTCTCAAAGCAAGAGCATGCAGCAGTGATTCCAGGCGTAGTATCCGTAGGACCGTCTGAAGTGGCCAGGACCTACAGCGTAGTTATACATTCCAGAAATCCCTTGGTGCCGATGCTCCAAGCCAGTATTACACATGAACTGGATTTTACGGAGGATATAGAGGGCAATGCACTTGAGGGAAAGAGAAAGCAAGCATACATGAATACGATTCTAGAGGAACTTGAGCGCAGGCATCCGAGGGCTATCTATGGGTATTCACGAGATTTAGAAGAAATGTGGTATAGGGATCGAAGGACCTTTATTAAAAGCGCAGGATTTAGTGTGAATTAGAGGAAGAACTGCAAAGAAACATAGCCCCAGCTTTTACTGGGGCTCACCGGTTTTAAGTTGGCTTGGTCTCAATCAGTCCGCAACGCGTATATAGGACGAAGCTTGGCTGCTTTATAAGCGGGAATCATGCCAAAGACGACCCCGATAAATAAAGAGAAGCCGAAGGAGAAGGCAACCACAGGTGCAGATACACTGGTGGAGAGCTCCGAATATTGGCCGATCAATGCGCTTGCTCCATACCCGAGGCCGATGCCTACCAATCCTCCAAATCCGCTTAGTGCAATAGATTCCACGAGAAATTGAGTCAGGATGTCCCGCTGCTTGGCGCCAATCGCCTTCCTTACCCCGATCTCCCTCGTCCGTTCACTTACCGATACCAGCATGATATTCATAATTCCGATTCCGCCGACAAGCAGGGATATGCCAGCTATGCCTCCAAGTGCAAGAGACAGTATTTGAGTGGTCGAGTTTAAGGTGTCGAGCATTTCCTGAGAGTTGAAGATGTTGTATGCATTATCAGCATTTAAGAACTTTTTGTCCAGCGCAGCCTCCAACTGACTCTTGACTCTATCGATTTGATTCGTATCCTCAACCTGAACTGTAATCGAACGAACCCCCGGACTACGCAGGAAGCGTTCTGCTGTGCTGATCGGAATCAGCAGCTTATTATCGTTTGAGGCAGTCAGGCTGGAGCCCTTGGATTCCAACAAGCCTACGATCTTGAAGCTTACCCCGTTCAGTTGAAGCGTTTGATTCACCGGATTTTCTGTTCCGAAAAAGGTGGCTGCCGCTTCGGTCCCGATCAACGCAACCTTCATCCGAAAGCTGTTGTCCAGGTCAACGATGTAGCGTCCTGCTTGAATGTGGAAATCCTGGACCTCTTCATAGGAAGGCGTGATGCCCTCGACAGAGAGGCTGTCATTGGTCGTTCCCTTCTTGGCAGTGACGGATCCGGATATAACAGGGGATACATTAGCAACCCCTTCAAGATCAGCCAAATCCATAGCTTCTTCGAGAGTCAGGGAACTTGAACTGCCGCGGCCCATAATACTTACGGTAAGGAGATCCGTCCCCAATCCTTCGAGTTGTGCTGTAATCTGTGAAGTCGTTCCTTGGCCGACAGATACGAGTGTAATGACCGAGGATACGCCAATAATGATACCCAGCATGGTTAGGAAAGCGCGAACCTTTGACCCGGAGATGCTCTTCCAGGCCATTTTCATGCTCTGCAGCAGATTCATTCCTGACTCCCCCGATCCTCAACGATTTTGCCATCCTGAATGCGAATGACTCGTTTTGCCTGTTCGGCAATGGAAAGGTCGTGGGTGATGATGAGGATGGTATGTCCGAGAGCATTCAGTTCCTTCATTTTTTCCATAACCTCAATTCCGGTCTTGCTGTCAAGCGCTCCGGTAGGCTCGTCGGCAAGCAAAAGGGGAGGGGAACCGGCGATTGCACGGGCAATAGCGACTCTCTGCTGCTGCCCTCCTGAGAGCTCTGATGGACGATGATGCATCCGGCTCTCCAAGCCTACGATACGCAAGGATTCCTCGACAGCCTTCTTGCGCTCTTTATGAGGCAGGTTACGGTAAATTAAGGGAAGCTCCACATTTTCATAAGCCGATAACTTAGGCAATAAATTGAATTGTTGAAAAATAAAGCCGATCTTCTCGTTACGAATGGTAGCCAGCTTGTTATCGGAAAGCTCCCGAACATTTTGTCCGTCAAGTAGATAAGTTCCGTCATTTGCCACATCCAGGCAACCCAGCATATTCATGAGCGTTGATTTTCCTGAGCCCGATGGGCCGATAATCGCAACAAATTCACCATGATAGATTTTAAAGGTCACTTCATGAAGGACGGTCATCAATTCACCGGCCATGACATATCCGTGCCCCAAGCCTTGAACCTCAATTAAAGGAAGGGAGGTTGAAATCATCTATCTTCCACCCCCGCCGCCATCGAAGCCGCTGCTTCCACTTGGAGCAGAACCTCCTCTTCCGCCGCTGAAGCCGCCGCCCCCCGGTACAGAACCGCTTCCTCCTCCAAAGCTGGCTCCACCGCCGAAGCCGCCAAAGGTTCCTTGCATGGCTGGTTGTTCGGAGGAACCCGATGAAGACTGGATGACGGTAGGAACAACTACTTCATCTCCTTCAGCAAGTCCGCTAACAATTTCTATGAGGCTTTCATTGTGAACCCCGACTTCGACTTCCTGGAACCGCTGGTTCGCATTGGCAGCATTCCCTCCAGGGCGCCTCGAAGGTGCAGACCCTTCAGAACCGGTATCACTCTCCTGCGCTTCAGGCTGCACACCTTCAGGTCTTGCAGGAGCTCCGGCACTGTCCTGCTCCGACGAACCGTCAGGAGCTGTTGCTGTCGCTGTCGCATTATCAGGCAGAATAACGATATAACGGCCACCCATTTGCTGCACGGCCTCAATAGGAAGTGTCAAAGTATCCGTCTTTTCGTTAATGATGATTGTGGCTTCGGCGGACATCCCTACTCGGACATTTTCGGAATTGTCCAATGCAACTGTGACATCAAATAAGGATACGCCATTGGAGGAAATTCCCTCGTTAGCAATTTGAGAAACCTTACCCTCAAAGGCTTGATCAGGAAGGGCATCAATTTGTATCGCTGATCTCATTCCGACGGCTACGTCCGGAATCTCTAGTTCGTCTACTTGAATTTGAACGCTGAGCTGCTGATAATCGTTGATAACGAACAATTCGGATCCGCTCTTTGCCTGCTCTCCTGCGGTGATATTTATACTCGTAATTGTGCCGTCAATTGGAGCTACCAAAGGGTCAGGCGGAATCATCTCTTCCTGTAAGCTTGCAATCTCAGCTTCCGTGTTCTCGATATTCATCTCTTGCTTGGTAATGGATTGCTTGGTAGATTCAAGGGTTTCTTCGTCCGCACCCTCCTGGACCTGTCTTTTGAACTGATCTTGCAAACTGGTCAATTCCCATTGTTGAGACTGAAGGTTATTCTGCATCGATCTAAGACTGTCCGTATGATCTGTTGCTTCAAAGGTCAATAGGGTTTGTCCTTTTTTCACGACATCTTGTTCCTTGACAAGCACCTCGCTGACTTTACCTTCCTCCTTAGTACGGACTGCTTCGCTTTTTGTGGAAATGATTGAACCCGAGCCGGAGACGCTGACGGTAATATCATTTTTACTGACTCGGGTTGTGTTTTGCACAGGTCCGGTTGGGCTGGCCTCTTTGTCTGGGATAACTAAGGTAATTACGACAGCAACAATACACACAATTGCAAATGCAATTCCGATCCATAACCATTTCTTCTTCATCGGTCACTCCAACTTCCTGCTAATTTTATGCTGTAACATTATGTATTGCGAGTTGCCTATCATTTTTATCGTAGGGGTTGTACATGAATCAAACCTGAATCCCAGCTTAAAGTTTTCTGAAAATTGTTTACAGAAATGCTTGGAAGCCAAGCAGGGATCAGGTACAATAGACATAATATGAGCATCCAAGTGATGTATCTGCCGAGGAGGATTTTTTTTCATGAATCAGCAACCGCCGAATCAATATCAATATGACAGTTATAACCCTCAACAAAATTTCGGGCAGCAATATCCTTATCCGCCTGCACCACCCAAGACGAGCACAAAGTCTATTGTTGCTTTGATATTTGGTATCTTGTCTATCCTTATTCCTTACATTGGTTTTATTCCCGGGATTGTGGCTATCATCGTCGCCAGCTTGTCCTTCAAGGACTTTAAGCAGAAGGGAGAGCAAGGCAAAGGGCTTTCCATTGCGGGTTTGGTCTGCGGGATCATCGGTACCGTAATTTGGGGCCTGGTTACCCTGCTTGTGGTTATTGGACTCTTAATGTATGTAAATGGCGGAGATAATTTTTACAATAATTACTACACCAATTTCTAATCCCAAAGCGAAGCACCGTTGGTCCATACTGACCCGGTGTTTTCTTTATTTTCGGGCGGCTAATTGAAGCCGGGGAGCGATACTGGAAAAGCCGACTCATCTTTGTGATAATAATAGGGAGTGCATTTTTGAAGGAAAGAGGGATTTTTTTGACGCAGCAGGTGACTGAACAACAACAAGATATGCAAGCTTCTATAGATCAGGAAAGACTCGTTCAGCAGGTAGCCAAGGAGCTTAGTCTTTCATTGAAGCAGGTGCGAACGACGATCGGGCTTCTGGATGAGGGGAATACGATTCCGTTTATCGCCAGATACCGCAAAGAAATGACCGGCGAGCTGGATGAGAATCAGTTGCGGGACATCGAGGAACGGACAGCATACTTGCGGAATTTGGAGGAACGCAAATCCGAAGTGATCCGCATCATTATGGAGCAGGAGAAGCTGACGCCTGAGCTTGAAGCTTCGATTCGGCAAGCCGTCAAGCTTCAAGAGGTGGAGGACCTTTATCGGCCGTACCGCCAGAAGCGCAAGACGCGTGCCAGTGTGGCGAAGGAGAAGGGGCTTGAGCCCTTGGCGGATTGGATCTTGTCTCAGCCGAAGCAGGGATCGCCTGTCGTAGAGGCGGAACAATATCTTCAGCCCGATCTTGGGGTGAATACGGCAGAGGAAGCGATCCAAGGCGCAATGGACATTATTGCCGAAAGTATCTCGGACGAAGCAGCTACCCGGGCTTGGGTTCGTAAATACACAATGGATCACGGAATGATGGTGTCGGAGGCCAAAGCGAAGGATGCGGAATCCGTCTATGAAATGTACTATAACTATCGTGAAGCCGCTAAGAAGATGCCCTCCCACCGGATTCTGGCGATGAACCGCGGGGAACGGGAGGATATTCTCAAGGTCTCGCTTGAAGTAGAGGCTGAGCCGATTCATCGGTACATTGCTTCGAGATGGATTCAAGGCCGCTCTGTAACCGAAGATTTATTGCGTGCAGCCATCGAAGATGCTTACAAGCGGCTTATTGCGCCATCCATTGAGCGTGAGGTGCGGGGAGAACTGACGGAAAAGGGTGAACAGCAGGCGATCTCCATCTTCTCTGCCAATCTGCGGAGCTTGCTGCTTCAGCCGCCTGTGAAGGGACAGGTTGTGCTTGGAGTGGACCCGGCTTATCGTACAGGCTGTAAGCTGGCGGTCATTGACGATACAGGGAAGCTGCTTGAAGTAGCCGTAACCTATCCGACTCCGCCCAATAATAAGAAGGTTGAAGCCGAGAGGAAGTTTAACGAATTAATCGACCGCTATAGCGTGACCTTGATTGTCATAGGGAATGGAACCGCATCGCGCGAGACAGAGCAGTTTGTGGCGGAGGTTATTGCAGGACGTAAGGATAAGAAAATGGCCTATTTAATCGTAAATGAAGCCGGTGCCAGCGTATATTCCGCTTCCAAGCTGGCTCAGGAAGAATTCCCTGATCTGGATGTAGCCGAACGAAGCGCGGTATCCATTGCTCGCCGTCTGCAGGATCCGCTGGCTGAGCTGGTCAAAATTGAGCCTAAAGCAATCGGGGTAGGTCAATATCAGCATGATGTGTCCCAGAAGCACCTGGACGAGAGCTTAAAGGGCGTTGTGGAATCTGCCGTTAACCATGTTGGCGTTGATGTTAATACAGCTTCTCCGTCATTGCTTGCTTACGTGTCCGGAGTCAATGCCACTACGGCCAAGAATATTGTGAAATATCGGGAGCAGACCGGGCGTTTCATGAACCGTAAGCAATTGCAGAAGGTGCCACGCCTCGGAGCAAAAACCTATGAGCAATGTATCGGTTTCATGCGGATCATGGAGGGAGAACATCCACTGGACAGCACACCGATTCATCCTGAGTCCTATGAGGTGGTTAACCGCCTGTTCGCCTTGTTGGGTGTAGACTTCAGTCAACTGGGCTCCAAGGAGCTGGCTGCTCATCTGGCTTCATTGGATCCGGAGGAGCTGGCAGCCCGGCTCGAGGTCGGGGTGCCTACACTCCGGGATATCCTCGACAGTCTTCAACGCCCGGGCAGAGATCCGCGGGAGGAGCTTCCGCTTCCGATTTTCCGTACTGACGTACTTAAAATCGAAGATTTAACACCAGGGATGGAGCTTCAGGGAACGGTTCGTAATGTGATTGATTTTGGAGCCTTTGTGGACATTGGAATTAAGAATGACGGACTTGTCCATATATCCCAGTTAAGCGAGGGCTACGTAAAGCATCCGATGGATGTTGTGTCTGTCGGAGATAATGTGACCGTATGGGTGCTTCAGGTTGACTTGAAGAAGGGCCGAGTAGGGCTGACGATGAGAAAGTCCCAGGCGCCGGCAGTAAATACGGAGCAGGTATAGCGCTATTCTCTAAAGAAAAAGAGGGCACCGGAAAATCTGATTTTCCGAGCCCTCTTTCTTGTCGCGACTATTCGGTTTTTCCGGGTTCGCTTCCGGCATCCCGGCGGTTATAATAGAAGAACCAGCAGTCATTCAACAGGCGAATCTGACGGCGGTCGCGCTTAAGGAAGGCGCGCATCATCTGGTTGCTGAGCCATTTTGGCAACACGATCTCCTCCTTGGCACCCTTTGCGAGTAGCATATGGGGAAATGCCCGGAGACGTGCAGGTCCGATCAAATTTTTAGTGAAGCTGTTCCTCTTCGTACCACTGTTCAAGCTGCGCAAGTAGCGCGCGAATCTCGGTGAGCAGGGAAATAAGCGGATAGTTCTCTTCTTTAAGAGAGGAGAAGGAGGACTCAAGCTCTTGAACGTATTCCAGTCCGCTTCGAACCGCGAGCGATTCTTGAAGCAGATCAAGCTCCTCACACTCGGCAACGGCAAGTGGAAGAACGGGGATATTATCTGCGGTGAGCTTGCCCACTTCCTTGTTCAGACGCAGATTTAGGGCGCTAAGCTGGTAAGCATATTCGCGGGGCATTTCCACAAAGATAAGGTTTTGCTCCCGCTGTAAAATAACGTATCTCATAAGAGCCATTAGTTGAAATCTCCTTTTACTATCGGATTCTACTTGACAGTGTAGCCTAAGGAGAAGTTAAAATTCAAGTACATTCTGGAAAATGGGGGGCTGGAGAATGAATGATGCTGAGCTTCAGACCTGGGTAGAACAAATATCGCTGAACAGCTTTGGTATGGCGTTTCGTCACCGTGCCAGATTCAATTCGAGACTGCGGACGACCGGCGGAAGATATTTTATGAGGACTCACGATATCGAGATCAATCCCGCTCAATTGGACAACTTCGGACGGGAGGAAGTGGAGCGGATCATCAAGCATGAGCTATGCCATTACCATCTTCACTTGGCGAAAAGGGGGTACCGCCACCGCGATCCTGAGTTCAAGGCGCTGCTTGCAAAGGTAGGAGGCAGCCGGTATTGTCAGTCTTTGCCGGAGAGTTCATCGCGGCGCACCCTACCCTATCGTTACCACTTAATATGTGAAGCGTGTGGAATGACTTATCCCAGGAAGCGTAAGGTGGATACGCATAAATACCGCTGCGGGAAGTGCAGCGGCAGTTTAAAGCAATATAAATTAATGGAATCAGTATGATATACTAAAGAAAATATGCAATGGAATAAAGGAGAGATGCAAGATGGCCAGATCAAGTGCCAGTAAGAAGCGGATCAAAGCCGTGCGCGAGGGCAAACGCGATCCGCTGCATAGCAGAAGCCCGTTTGCCAATCAGGACCTGCGAACGAGAACCACAAAGACGAAGCAGGATGTATTGAACAGGACTAAATATAAGAACCGGATTTCCTACGAAGGAGATAGCGGTTCTTATTTATTTTGCCCGGGCAGCATGTCATGCGGGATCTTCGTTATGGTAAAGAATAGCTCGTAGATATCCTGATCCTCCGTTCTGTCTTTACGCTCATGCGCGTTGCAAAAATCAAGAATAAGCTGGTTCAGCTCATCAAATTCTTCCCGGGTTAATTGCAGCTCGGTATTTGTAATTCTTCCACTAGGTTCTTTTTGTTGATTGGCCTCTAAAAAACGCTTTTTATTCTCATCGTACAAATTGCTGAGCAGCTTCGTTGTTTCGGATTGAAACACTTGATGGATTGTCTCGTCGATCCCGCTCTTCTTAATCTGTACTGATCCTTCGTAAGCTTTATAGTATTTAGCAGTTATGCCATTGATAAGCTTCGTATCCACCAGCGTAAGAAGTCCAATGCTTTCGAGCTTCTTGACGTGATAATGAACTTTTGCAGGCACTTGCCCCATCGCATCGGCAATTTCCTTGACCGTAGCGGGACGTCCGAATTTATTAAAAGCATTTAGAATCTGAATACGATAAGGATCCGAGTAAATCCGGATTTCTTCCAAGGTTTTGAGCTCGATCATAGATTAGGTGCTCCTAAGCATTTTTGTTTCTATTATATCGCATCGTTGTTCAGGCGTACAAAGCACATAATACATATTCAGCTCAAGCGGCAACTATATAGACATGAAGCTGCGATATCTTGGCAGCAGGAGCACCGGGATGATCAGTAGGATGCCGAATCCAAGATAGATGATATCCGTCCGGATCGCATCTCCTAATGCACCAGCCAACAGGCTTCCCAACGGAATTGCGCAGGTGCAGATCATCGAGTGGATAGCCCCAACCCGGCCAAGCATTTCTTGGGGGACGTTCTCCATGAAGTAGGTTGTCGCAGGTGTGCTGATTAAGGAGACGGCAGCCCCCATCCCGAAACTGAACAAGGAAGCGGCAGCGATTGAAAGAACAGGCAGAAAGCCGGGAAGATAGAGCAGGGCATAATTCACACCAAGCAGGGTATATCCTGTGAGCATGAGCACGCTTTTCCGGAAGGCACTGCCTTTACGGGCCAGCCACAGTCCACTGATAGCCATACCGCCGACTAAGGAGATTCCCATCATGCTGAGTCCGGCTGGACCCTCCCCAAGAACCTCTGCGATGAAGGCAGGGCCTAATACGTTGAAGGGGGAGAGGCAGAAATTAGAGAATGCCGCGATGATTACGATGGTCAGGATCGTTTTTTGGCGCAAAATAAAGGTAATTCCTTCTCTGACTTCTTGAAGCAAGCTGCTGCGGTTTGACTTCTCCGTTCCGGCGCTCTCCTTGGACTTCTCCGCTAATGAAATGAATCCGACCAGCAGAGCGGCGGAAAAAAAGGTCGCCCCGTCAACAAGCATAGCTCCGGACACACCGGCGATAGCAATAATACCGCCTGCAGCAGCCAATCCGGCCAGCTCTGCAATCCGAGTAATGGATGTGCTTAGCGAATTTCCGATAAGGAGCTTCTCTTTCGCCAGCAGTCTTGGAACCAATGATATTTCAGCGGGTGAGGCAAAGCATTCCAAGGTGGAGGTCAACAAGGTCAGGATATATAGATGCCATGGCTTCAGCAGGGAGGTTGCGTAGAGAGTTGCTGTGAGGATGACGATGAGGCCGCGGCCCACATGGGTGATTATAATAACCTGACGCTTGGACCAACGATCTACCAGCGCTCCGCTAAAGAAGCTTAGGGCTAGATTGGGTACAAAATTCAGTGCGAAAAGAGTGCCCATCATCAGCTTGGATCCGGTTAACAAATAGACCATCCAGCTGTAAGCGATCGAATCAATGGAATCTCCGAACCGGGTAATCACACGAGCGGCAAGAAGATACATAAATGACTTGTTTTCAAGAATTGCAGCCCATTTTTGCCTTTTAGGTAACGCATTTGCCTGTTCTGTCATTGTGAATCAACTCCTTAATTTTCATTTACATCTTCCGATAAAATTATTTTAACGTTAAATTTATTTTAATGGAGAAATGGAATATTGCAAGAGGTTTTAGCTAAAACGATAAATTTTTTTTCACGGCTTGGATTTTAGCAGCAAGTGAGGGTCGATTTCTTGACTTCATTACAGAAACGTGATAAATTAAATCTTGTTCTAGCGTTCCCTGATAGCTCAGTTGGTAGAGCACTCGACTGTTAATCGAGTTGTCACAGGTTCGAGTCCTGTTCGGGGAGCCACTATCTTGGAGAGATACCCAAGTGGCTATAAGGGGACCCTCTGCTAAGGGGTTAGACTGCGTAAGCGGTGCGAGGGTTCGAATCCCTCTCTCTCCGTATTGAAACAACACCAACCAGAAGCCTCCGGTATGCCGGGGGCTTCTTTATGTATAGGGATGAGAACCCTCAAAAGGAGGGTTCGTCGAAGCATAAGCTTCGATAGGAATACATCGCAGTCTCGAACGAAGTGAGAGTATCCCTCTCTCTCCGTTCTGAAACAACATCAATCAGAAGCCTCCGGTATGCCGGGGGCTTCTTTATGTATAGGGATGAGAACCCTCAAAAGGAGGGTTCGTCGGAGCATAGGCTTCGATAGCAATACATCGCAGTCTCGAACGAAGTGAGAGTATCCCTCTCTCTCCGTATTGAGATACATCATTACAATAGCCTCCGCGATCCGGAGGCTATTTGTTGCAAAAGGGATGAGAATCCTCAGAAGGAGGGTTCGTCGAAGCATAAGCTTCGGTAGGAATACATCGCAGTCTCGAGCGAAGTGAGAGTATCCCTCTCTCTCCGTTCTGAAACAACATCAATTCAGAAGCCTCCGGTTTGCCGGGGGCTTCTTTATCTGGAAGTTTCCAGTTCGGGGACTTGTCCTTTTCTCTGTGTTTTGCGGCAAGTAAACAAGTATAAGGTCGGATGGTGTAGTGTGGCTTTACAAGGAATACCGTACAAAGGTCGTCCTCTGTAGTGAGTAGGATAAAATTGCAGGCGTGGGGGTTCGTGCGACGAAATAAGTGCTCAAAGGCATTAGAATTGCAGGTGCGGGTGCTTCCACGCGAATATAGTGCATAAAGTCACCTAAAGTTCGTCTTAGTATCGCTCGAAAGGCAATAGGCGGAATTTAATGGTTGTCTTTTGGTAGAGTCTGATCTTGTTAACGTTTGTGTTACCTGCCTCAGAGTGATACTATCCTAGAACAATCAAAAGAGAAAATAGGAAGATTATAGGAGAAAATTTAGGAGAAAATTTTGGTTGCATTAGCATTCGGATTTTGCTATACTCATTTTTGCCGCTGCTTCTTGGCGATCTTTGATGTGGCCCGTTGGTCAAGGGGTTAAGACACCTCCCTTTCACGGAGGTAACAGGGGTTCGAATCCCCTACGGGTCACCATTTAACTGAATACGCGGTCGTGGTGGAATGGCAGACACGCTATCTTGAGGGGGTAGTGGGTGTATACCCGTGGAGGTTCGAGTCCTCTCGACCGCATTTCATGAACTAGGATGATTCCTGTGCAAAACAGGGATCATCCTTTTTTTGTTTTGATATTGGCTCAGAGACACATATGTCGAAAAGTATTTTAGTAATGGGTAATATTTACTATTTATCATAAATGCTCCTCCAAATGAAATATGTTCATCCGATATAGATATAAGACAATAGTTGGAGAAATTGCATCTATGTCTGACTAAGACAGGAGGTTATACATAGGAATGAGTGGAGTATGCAAAAAAGGATGGCGGGGCTGGAAGCGAGCTTGCCTGATCTGGACCGTGATATGTCTGTCAGGAAGCTTAGGAGGAGCAAGTGCTGTTCATGCTGTGGGTGCGAGGGGAATCGAGATGGCTTCGGCCGCTATGAGCCAGTCGGATTCAGGGGTATCCGATGGAATCGTGGTTTGGCTAAATGCAGCAGCTGATGGGGAACAGCAGATTTATGCCCGTTATGAGTCAACAGGAGAGACGAAGGCATTAACCTCTCGGAAGACGAGGAAGGATGTGCCCTATATTAAGGGGACAACGGTGGTCTGGGCAGATAAGGGAGAACAAGACGCTTCCAGTACCAACTGGGATATTTACAGTTATGATCTGTCCACCGGAACAGAGCGGAAATTAAATAGCAAAGCAGGCCAGTACGCCAATCCTTCCGTGGATGAGAGCGGAGTGGTATGGGCGGACCAGCAGAAGTATGGACGCATCATTCATTATGATCCGGTCTCGGGAGCGGAATCCTCACTTGGCGAAGGGCAGTACCCGATCCTCAGTCAGGGGAGGGTCATTTTCAAAAATGCTCGTGATGGCGGATTAAGCATGATTGAGCTAAGCAGTGGAGTACAGCGTCAGCTTGTTAGCCTCGGTGCGACGAATTATGTGGATTGGTTTGTGACGAATGGTGAATACGTGCTGTATAAGCAGAAAAATAGCAATCTCGAAAGTAAATATGCGATCATCTCACTTTTGGACCATTCACTCGAGACTCGGGATTTGACTCCCATGAGTGCCAAGGTAGAAGAGTACGCATTTATGTCGATTGGAAATTCGCAGGCAGCCTACCTGGTAAATGAAGGCGGACAGGCTGTGTTAAAGGGCGTTGATTTGGCTACAGCCAAGGTCTATTCGGTTAGAGAAGCCGAAGCAGGCGTTCAATACATTGGGTTCAACGGAGATCGCCTGCTCTATGCTCAATCGGACGGTTCTCTGGGGTCGCTGGAGATGAGCAAGTACAACACGAACCCTGATTCAGGCGGCGGTGAAGTGCCTTCGCCAACAGGCCCGAATAAACCAACAGAACCGAATCCAACAACCAACCCGGTGAAGAATGACGGTGGAAGCACTCTTCCAGAAACATCGGCAACCTTTGTTGTGGGATCTCAAGGGGGTGCTTTCAGCATTCTGGACGGTCAGGTCCAATTCATGATAGCCGCAGATGCGTTCTCAAGAGATACCGAGATCAAGGTGTCGGAGATGGCTGCGAATCATTATTTGCTGAAGGATGAGAAGGGGCGTTCACTGGAAGCTGCCGGGAAGGTCTGGGATATCCAATCCGCCGGAGAATTCGGTAAAGCACAGCTTTCGCTATCCTATTCAAATGAGCCTTATTGGACAGAGCATCGGGAAAAGCTTGGTATTTACCAATATCAAGCAGCACTTGGCTGCTGGAGCTATGTTGGCGGTGTCACTGACAATCCCGATGGCGCCCCAACTATTCAGACGACTATTGATTCACCTGGAACCTATGCAGTGCTGCTGCGGAGCATTCATTTTGCCGATGTAGACACCGCTCACTGGGCTGCGAAGGAAGTAGAAGTACTTGCCGCGCGCGGTATCGTGGACGGAACGGGAGCAGATCTTTTCGCGCCGAAAAGCATCCTGACACGGGAGCAGTTCAGCAAAATGCTGGCAGGTACGCTCGGACTCGAGCCCGTATCACCGGCCGAATCCTCTTTCGCAGATGTTCCTTCCTCCAAGTGGAGTTACAGCTGGGTCGAAGCAGCGGCTGCAGCAGGCATTGTTGAAGGCGATCATGGGTTGTTCAAGCCGGAGGATGCACTTACACGGGAGCAAATGATGGCGATGCTTGTACGTGCCGTTAAGGACCGCCTGGAAAATAACCAGACTCAAGGGACGGAGCTCAATCGATTCAAGGATCAGGAGATGATCAGTGAATGGGCTCTGCCGTTTGTGAGGCAGGCGGTAGCGTTAAAGCTTGTCGAGGGCAGCGGAGAGATTATCCAGGCACGCGCTACGACAACAAGAGCCGAGGCTGCTGTAGTTCTCTACCGGTTGCTTGAGCAGCTAAATGAATTGTGATGTCGATAGATTGAGATTGAGTTGAATGGGGAGTTGCGTTTAATGAAGATGATAGAGAGCTTATTCCTGAAGAGACGCCGATTCAAGAGCAGATCTGTTCTGGCAGGCATACTTGTTCTTATTATGCTGGTAACCTCGATACCTTTCGTTCCTGGCATGAAGATTCAAACAGCTGAAGCCTCGACGAACTTGCGTATTTCACCAAGTGAAATCAATACCGATCTGGGCGAAAAGACCGTCATTAGCTTTAGCTTTAACGCCGCAGATAATGGTCTGGCAGAGCATGAAGTCAAGATTCAATTGTGCACACCCGGCGTGAATGGAGGAGCGCCCCAGTTAGGGCAGTTGATTGCAAGCGGCAAATACCCCACCAAAAATGCTCAGGGTGAGTATATTGTGCATGAGGTGGAATGGGACGGGAAAATAAATGGTGTTCCTTTGCCGGAAGGGAAGTATTACATTGCAGTTTCTCCTGCCGACTATAACGGAATTGGCGTCTATTACGGCCAAATTGGCAGCTTTGAAATTGTGAATAGCACGCAACCGAAACCGCCGGTCTTGAGTTCCATAGAGTCGGGGGCGACCGGTGCAATTACCGTTAAAGGTACCTCGGAAGCGGGAACAACAGTGAGCCTGGAGGTTAGAGATTACCTGGGCCAGCTGGTAGATACGCATACGGGAATTAAAGTCAATGGACAAGGACAATGGACGCAATCCTTGAGTGTGGGTACGGGGAAGCCGGTTCAAATCTCAGCTAGAAGTGATAATAAGGGTCAGCGCTCCAGTTATTCTGAAATCAAGGAAGTGCTTCGCATTGCCGCACCCGGCTTTCCGGTGAGCTGGGGAGCACTTGCAGGATTTTATTATAGGGCGGATTCCACAGCAGCCGTTCAAGCTTCTGTACAGGAAATAGCGGCATGGAATGGTCTGGGCAGTGTCCAAGTATCCGACAATGTGCCAGGGACGTCAATCCTGCTTATCAATCCACAGTCGACGAGCACTTTAACCCAGAGCGACCTGGAGCAATTTACAAATGAAGCCATTAAGAAGCGGCTGCGTATCGTCAATCCATCCTGGAATGACGTGGTGGAGCCTGCGCGGGGAGACTTTGCTTACGCTGCCGATCCACTAGTCTTGCAAGCGTTAATGCCGCTCAACTTCGGCGTGTCTTATCTAAGCCGTGATCCGTATCAGGGAGTGAATGGGCTGGGTTGGCATCATTCCTATGAATGGCGTCTGACTCCGGTTGACGGCAAGCAAGAGCTCATGCAGCCGGATGGCTCACGCTTTGAGTTTATCCCTTTGGCGGGGGGAGCTTATCTGACTCCTGCAGGAACGGACTGGATGCTGAGCAAAAGCGCGAACGGGCATGCTCTAACAACTCCGCAAGGGCTTAGCTATCAATTTGATGCAAGCGGTCTGCTAACTTCTATACGTGATTTGAACGGAAATGAAATCAAGCTGAACTATCAAGGAGAGCTTCTGCAGCAAGTAACAACAGATGGGGCTTCGCTAACCCTATCCTATGGTTCAAACGACAGGCTGATCTCTGTCACCGACCATACAGGACGCAAGCTGGAGTATAGCTATGATAGCGCTGGAGATATGGTGTCTTTTACGGATGTTGATGGGGCAGTTACAAGGTTCGGTTATGATGGCGAACATCATGTCATCTCTGTTACGGATCCGGCACAAACGGCAATTATGCGAATCTCATATGATGATCATCAGCGGGTCACGAGTCTCACGGACTTTTACGGCTCTACACAGACGGCGGAATACAGCGGCAAGGTAGCTCCCGTCGTGCGGGAAGAGGAGGATGAAGCGGTATCGATCGATCCTAGCCATGGCCGGGATATCCCTGAATCCGATGTGGTGCTCTTGTCGGGTACAATGCACAATTTGCGGAATGCTCCGCCGCATCAAATTGTTCCAGGCCTGAAGCCGGTGATAAGCAAATATTTGGATAGTCTGTCCGAGGGAATCCGAAAGCAGATAGATAGTTATGAGGCTGCAGCGGGCTCCGGAGTCGCCGGTGACATGGATACCGTCAAGAAGATGATTACTGCTGGCGGAGGCAGCAGTCCTGTTATCGTCCGTGCCGGGCAATTGAATGTCGAAGAGGGCGTGACCTTAGGCAGCGCAAGCCAGTCGGTCATCCTGATTGCGGATGGTATGAATACGAATCAGGAGATGACAATCAGTATTTACGGCACCCTGATTCTGAAGCAAGGCTTGAATGCCAATACCAAATTGAATCTCAATGCGTATAAAGTCAACGGAAAGTACGGAAGTATTTGGGCAAAGGGTACGATTCATCTCAATAATGACTCCAATGTTAAGGTTGAAGATACGTTATATGCCGGAGTGCTAACCTATAACAGCGGCCAATTAACAGTGGATGCACCTTCAGTTATTGTGCGAGGGGACTTGTCGATCAACACTAAAGTTAAGATGAATATTGCTAGAGAAATGGTACTTGGAGGCATTGTCTCCAATAATCAGATTGCGGATCTGGTCATCAAGGGCGGAGATTTGTTCGTCCGGGATCATGTTCATGTGAATAATCAAATGTCTGTTACTGCTGGCGGAGTCTTTGCCATCGGGAGCGATATGGTTCCCAATCAAACTCCACAGGTGCGTATCGGAGCAGGGGATGGCAAGACAAATCTGACTTACCCTGAAACCCCCAGATTGACTGGGAAGGAACCAAACTATGCTGAGCTTGTAGCCGAGGCCAACCAAAAGGTAATTCTGCCCGCGACAGTCTCTGCAACACTCTTGTCTGTAAGTGAGACGAAGCAGACAGATGCGCAGGGATACGCAACGACTTATACCTGGGGAGATCGGTTTCTCCTGACCAATTTAAGCCTTCCGGACGGATCAAGCTGGCAATATGATTATGATGCCGGTCATCGATTGGCTGCTGTCACGGATGGGAACGGATATAGAACAACTGCAAGCTACGATGCCCGGGGCAATAAGCTGCTGGTTGCGGATGGCAACCGGCAATCTACTGTGATCCGGTATAACGTGCAGAATCGACCGGTAGAGGTTGTTAATGCATTGGGTGAATCTATTCTGTATACCTATGATGCTGCCGGTAATTTAGTGGCGGAAGAGGATGCGCTAGGAAATAGCGTCGCCATTACAAGAAATGCCCGTGGTATAGCCACAGAGGTAAAGGATGCGCGCGGAGGCATTACGCAGTATACGGTGGATGCAACAGGGTTCGCCACCGCTGCCGTAGATCCATCCGGTTACAAGATCGAGATGGACAGAGATGCGCTGCATCGTGTCACTTCGATTCGGGACGCAAATGGCATTTTGGAAGAAATAACGTATGATGCCAAAGGACGGACGCAGGCGAGCACGGATGCTCTGCAGCAAGTACAGGAATGGCATTATGACGCCAACGGCAATTTGGTATCCATCAAAGATCAGGCCGGTTCGGAAACCTCGCTTAGCTATGACGTATACCGCATGGCTACTGTGACGGACCCGCTCGGACATCTGAGCAATCATGTGCATGATGCGGTCGGTAACATCGTGGAAGAAAGCGACGCTAATGGCGGGACAAGCCGTTATGTGTATGACGGTATGGGTCGTACGGTCGAGTTCATAGATGCGGATGGCAATAGAACGGGCTATGCGTATGATGGCAATGGCCAGGTAGAATCTATTACCGATGCTGAGGGGAATAAGACAACATATACGTACAATCATGCGGGCCAGATTTTAACCGTGAGCGATGAGATCGGCACGGTGGTGCAGTACAAGTATGATGCTGCAGGACAGCTCGTCAAAGAAACCGATGCCCTGGGCAACAGCACCTGGTACAGCTATGATGCCGCCGGGAGATTAATCCAGGAGACCGATGCCCTGGGGTATGTTACGAAGTATGCCTATGATGCTTCAGGAAATCTGATCGAAAGTACGTTACCTGATGGCAGTGCCTGGACGACGACCTACGATGAGCGCGGGCTTGCCAAGAGCACGATTGATCCATTGTCGCATGAGACCGTGATAGAACGGGATGGTCGCGGGCGAGTAATTTCCTACACAGATGCAGAGGGAAATGTTACAGAGTACAAGTATGATCAGCTTGGGCGCACGGAGGCAATCCGTAATGCATTGGGATATGATACCCGCTACAGTTATAATGCCCTCGGACAGATAACAGGATTAACGGATGAAAATGGACAGCTTACGAGCTTCAATTATGATATTTTAGGGCGCCTGACCGAGGTTGAGGATGCTGCGGGTCATCGCACGAATTATACTTACGATGCACTGGGGAACCTGCTTACCAAGACCAATCCGCTTGGAGCAGTAACGAGTTACAGCTATAATGGACGCGGCTTGCTGGAGCGCACCGTCAATCCGTTGCAGGAGATTTCAACGATCTCCTATGACGGCAACGGCAACGTGAAGTCAACGATAGCTCCGGACAATACGATAACGCAGTACGGCTATGACGGACGAGGTCGCCTTACGGAAATCAATTATGGAGATGGACAACAGGTTCGATATGGTTATGATTTGGCGGATCGTCGATTAACGATGGATGATGCCACCGGACTGACCCGGTACACTTACGATGCGTTAGGCCGGTTGACGGAAATGATTGATCCGCGCGGACAAAATGTGCGCTATGAATGGACACCAACAGGACAGCGCAGCCGCATTATTTATCCGGACAATACAGCGGTTCTCTATGAATACGATCAGGCTGGACAAATCAGCAAGTTTACGGATGCTCTGAAACAGCAGACGAACTACACCTATAATCGTAACGGTCAAGTGATCAGCCGCGCGTTGTCGGGCGGTGAGCGCAGCCGCTATGAATATGATGCCTTGGGCCAGCTCATTGGCATCGAGCATCGTAATGCCGGCGGAAGTCTATTGGAGCAGTTGAGCTATGTGTATGACCCGGCAGGCAATGTTGTTCATAAGGAGCGCCTGGAGCAGGGCAAGGATGAGGATCGGCCGCAAGATGCGCCGAAGCCGGCAGATGTAGAGGATTATACCTACGATGCCCTGAATCGCCTTATTGAGGTTCAGAACCTCAATGGTTCTACAGTAACTTATGCCTATGATGCAGCAGGTAACCGTCTGGAGAAGAGTCAGACTGGAGTAGGAACAACGATACCGGAAGTAGAGTATTACAACTATGATCTGGCAAATAGACTGACTCGCTGGGAAAAAGGAACCGACTACAAGAACTATACGTACGACTTGCGCGGCAATTTACTTCAAGTAGAGGGGATTGACAGTGCTGCAGCCCTGATGCGGATAACCTCTTTGAATCCGCCGCAGAATGGAGTTGGCGTACCGCAAGATGTATACGGGGATCTGGATTCAATTTTGCCGGATCTTTCGGGAACGCCGGATATAGTAGGCGCGGGTAATCCTCTTGAACTTGTCCCAAGCGTTGAGGCTACATTGGAGACCGATTCTTTAAGCGTGACCCAACAGGTATATGGACCTGAGGATTGGAAAGCTGGAGATGCATTCGATTCACAAATTGCTGCTGCACTTGCCGGGCCAGGAGTGCTGGAGACCTATACTTGGGATGCTGCTAACCGTCTGATTCATCACATGAACCCGGCAGGCGATCAGACTGAATATCGGTATGACGGAGACGATAACCGGAGCTTTATGGGGGTTACAGTCGGCATCGGCAACCAGCAGAACCGTTATCCGGCAAGTCATCCGGCAGGACAGGTAGCAGGCTGGGAACCGCAGTATAAGAAGCTGCAAACTGATATTTATTTTACCTACGATATCACCAGTTCATTACCTGAACCTTTGTATGCTGCTGACGTCAGCGGCAACAAATGGGAGCAATCCTATGTCTACGGAGCCGGCGGAGAGCGGATCAGCATGAATTATCTGCCGAGTGCAGATGGAAGTAATGCTTGGGAGCCAGTAGCAGGATCCAGCGGCGCAGCACCGAATACAACACCTGAAACGTTATTCTACCTGAATGACAAGCTCGGCAGCCCGCTCGCCCTAGTGAACCAGGACAGCGAAGTGGCGCTCCGGTACCATTACGATGAATTCGGGATAGCAGAGCAACCAGAGAAGTTCGACCTGAACTATCCGGGAC
Source organism: Paenibacillus apis (assembly GCF_018333295.1). Classification (NCBI taxonomy): domain Bacteria; kingdom Bacillati; phylum Bacillota; class Bacilli; order Caryophanales; family Paenibacillaceae; genus Paenibacillus; species Paenibacillus apis. Next base: position 170,233 of record NZ_BORS01000006.1, on the reverse strand, counting down.
CAGACAACCTGTTCGGTTACACAGGACTGGGCTACGACGCCTCAAGCGGACTCTCCTACGCAAGGGCCAGATAATTTGATTCCGGAATTGGGCGGTTTGTGAGCGAGGATACGTATCCAGGGGAACTGAATAATCCGCAGAGCTTGAATTTGTATGTGTATGTAGTGAATAATCCGTTGAGATATGTGGATCCAAGTGGTTATATTCCTACGGTGCTGGAAGCCGCAAGAATGGCACAACACATCTATGGTGCTACAGAAGACGACATTCAAAGTCAAACAAGAATGGATGGTGGATGGACAATAATCGACATAATGACTAATGATGAAGGATTAAAAATGGGGGTATATTCAAGGCTCAAGAAGGATGGGGCCACAGAATACTCGCTAGTTAACAAAGGTACTACCACATGGGGGGATTGGGGCAATAACTTTCAACAACCAATAGGCTTTTCTACAGATATGGAAGATTCCATTGAGAAATCGATTGCATTTGTGAATGCGCATAAGGATGATGAAGTAACCATGGTTGGACATTCAAAAGGAGGAGCTGAAGCGACAGCAAATGCAGTTGCTAACAACAAAAATGCTATTACATTCAATACTGCACTAGTGCACCTTTATGCTTATGGTTTAAGCAAAGGAGATTATACTGCAACCATGACCCATTATGTGGTCGAGGGTGAGATATTAAATTATATCTTTACTGCACCTTCAATTGGAAAAACGGTCTACTTACCACAACAACATAAAATTAAGTGGTGGCATGCTTCCTTGTATATCACAAACCAAAGAATAAAAAATCATTCAATGAACTCAGTAATAAATGCTTTAGAGGAGGCTGATTATAACTGAAAGAGAAAATGATGCTAATGCTAGGTATCGCATTTTTATTTGTCATTGCAATTGTAGTGTGTATTGCTTGGCCTTGGTTGGCAATATTATTAGGCATTCAATTGGAGCCCAATCCCCCACGCCCAGAAATCGCCTACGGGGAATTTCCATTTCGTTTGGAATATGAAATTAACGGTCAACGGAAGGTTCTTCAAGATACTTTAATATGTGAATATGATGGTATTGGCGCAGACGAAGGGAGAGGAAAATATCGTAAGTGGAAGCAAAGATTAGCTAGTGGAAATGAGAGAATAACGTTGCTAAGGATCGATGAAACACAAGAAATATACTATTCTCCAGGTAGCGCAAACTATTATATGGGTGATTTAGAGACTGGTAGGGAGTATCAGCATGGTTTTCCCAATGCGCTAATAATTGAAAAGGAGGGTAGATTTACTAGTAATAGATTAATCCGCGCAGATCAATTACTGAAGGAGTACAATATTAAATTGATAAGTTGGGAAGCAAGTCCACCAATTATTAATAATTTTTCAGGGAAATAAAATTAGATGTTTACCACATGTGAGCATAACAACTCCATGTGGTTTTCTTTTCTAGTAGCCCTCATCCAGTGCCGAATGAATCAGGCGGTATTTCTCAATAGAACTTCATCCTCATTGTGATAGAACCCGATAGATATAGTGTCGAGCTCATCGCATCAATTTCACAGGATACTCCGGCCACTATACTGTCAGGACGTAACAGAACATTCTTTCTCGGGAAGCTTATGTGTTAAATGGCTATCCACCTGTCCCTCCTATAATTAAGCCCAAAATTTACCGAAAATTTGGAGGTGAAAGCAAATGAACGGGGTCACTGTATCCAATTGACCATATTATCATTTACTTTAATAGGCGTTCATTGAAAACGTAACCAGTAGTAGCATTCGTGTTCTTCTGCATTGATTCTTATGCAGTATTAACAAGTGGAAATTACTGCATCTCTTAGATGGTAGAAACGCCCATTATGGGATGTGTAATATCGAAAGCAATATTACAAATTACTATATTCCGGATTTTATGATAGGTGCTGGTTTTCAGGAAATCGTAGATAGTAAGGTCTTAGGATATTATGATTATGATAAAAATGATGATCTGTATTTCGTTTCATCAAGCAAAGTAAGATATTCAACATTTTGGAAAGAAGCCAACTTATCTGAGGAAGCTTACTATTATGATTGGGTACTGGCAATCCCACTAGCAGACGCAGTGTTTGGCTCAATGGCCAGCGTAAAATTACCATCAACTTTTAAAACGAATACTACCAAGACGACACCTAAACAGAAGATGCCTAAGGGTGCGGGAAATCTTATCGATTCAAGTCCAATTAAAATCCCTAGTAATGCTGTAAAAGTAGAACAGGCTAAGAATGGGTACGATCAAATAAAATATACTTGGTCTGATGGAACTTATAAGTATGAGGCTCGTTGGCATACAAGAACTCCTGGTGCACCTGCAGACCAAGGGAATACTTTGGTTGTTACAAGAACAACTCCAGGAAGCCAAACAACAAGAAAACAGCAACATATTTTAACGGGCGGGAATCAATGGACATCTATGAAACAGTGGCAGGATGCTGTAAGTGCGAGACAAAATGGAGTAGCGACGCCTGAACAACAAGCGCTCTTAGATTCAGGTCATTGGCCTGCTCCTTAAAAATATGAGGTGTCAAATGGAAATAGTCAAAGACTTTTATACTGGATTTGAGGGTGAACCGGAGATCATCTTCTATTTCGAGAATTCCGAGGAACAAAAATATCAAATTAAGACCTGGATTGGTTATTTTGATTCGATTATGAGGGCTATACAACCTAAAGAAAACGGATGGAGAGGTCTCTCTTATTACTATCATACGGATACTGGTTGGTTTGAAGAGACGCCATGGAGAATACCTGATCTAGGTGATGCGTTGAACGATCTTCAAAGTGTCCATAAAACAGAATTAGATCAAGAGACACTAGCAGTTTATCGAAGTATATATGAACTGCTTCATCAAGCGCAATCCGTAGACAAAGAAGTTTGGGTGGAATATGATTAAATTTTGTCATATTTGACTAAAGACCTTGATCGGCTTCATGCCTTTCAAGGCTTCTTTTTTTAGAGGGGGGCGGGTGACGAATGAACCCATCATTCAACCAATAACACATATAACCCATGTAAACCCGTATAAAGATTTAAGAATAACGCTTATTCTTATTCGAATTATAGCAAACAAATTCAAAACTTCATAAATGAAAACGAAAAGAAATCTGAATCGGGGTGGTACAATTTTTGGTATGGAAAGGATACATTTTTTAATAATATTAAAATAGGAAAGCAGTTATTAGATTAGAAGTGTAGAACAGGATAGATATTGATTATCTATCCTGTTTTTAAGGAGAGATAATGTGAAGCATTGGATTATAGGATTAGCAGTTATCTTTTTGATCTTCTTTGCATATTCAATATTCAATGGAACGCCATGGGGAAAAGAAGCTATGAAAGAGGAGTCAGCAAAATACCTACAAGAAAAATATGGAGATAAGATGGAAATCGAGTCGGTCGAGTATGATTTTGACAATTCATCATATTTCATATATAGATATTACACAGTTGTTCACTTAAAGAGAAATCCCCAGATTCAGTTTAAATTAAGTAAGTATGATGGGAAGATGGTTGATAATTATTTTTTATCCTACTGGGAATACGAAGTTAAAAATGAGATCAAACAGCAATTTCATCAAATATCGAGTGTGTCTTTTTTATTGAGGTCAAATCCATTAAAAAATCTTTCTGAAGGTAATAGAATAAATCCTCCCAGTTATCATGAAATAAAGGGAGAAATCAAGGATGAGGATATTTCTGATTTGAGGTTGTGGATTAATGTAAATGAAGACATACAAGATAACATTATGAATACACTGCTTGAAATTGTTTTGTTTCTTAAAGAGAAGGAATATAAGGTATCTGCTATCCAATTTAAATTTGAAAATCAAAATCACACAAGCTATTATCTGAACAGTGCAGATTTAAAGGATATTATTGATCATGACTCACTTATTAATAAATTATCTGCCGAGTGCAGATGGAAGTAATGTCAGGATCCAGCGGAGCAGCACCGAATACAACACCTGAAACGCTATTCTACCTGAAGGACATGCTCGGCAGCCCGCTCGCCCTAGTGAACCAGGACAGCGAAGTGGCGCTCCGGTACCATTATGATGAATTCGGGATAGCGGAAGATCCGGAGAAGTTCGACCTGAACTATCCGGGGCCAGACAACCTGTTCGGTTACACAGGACTGGGCTACGACGCATCGAGCGGACTTTCTTACGCAAGGGCCAGATACTTTGATTCCGGAATTGGGCGGTTTGTGAGCGAGGATACGTATCCAGGGGAACTGAATAATCCGCAGAGTTTGAATCTATATACGTATGTGTATAATAACCCGTTAAAGTTTGTGGATCCGAGCGGACACAATCTGGTTTCATAATTGGTTTAGTTGCTTTTTAAGCACCACTTTTTGCTCCCTCTTGCAGTCCACCTTTTACAACTTTAAATTCCCTAAAGGGGATATCCGTTGTCCAGGTGGCGTGAAGTTGGAATTGGTACGGCCTTCTCCACGCTAGTTTATTGCGATCACAATATTACCGAGCTGTTCACTCCGCTCCATACGCTCAAAGGCAAGTGCAGTTTCTTTTAAAGGATAGACAGTATCAACAATAGGGTGCAGAGAATACTGCTCCATGAATTGAAGCATCGCGATAAATTCTTCCCTGCTCCCCATAGAAGTACCAATAATGTGGAGCTGAGGAAAAAATATGGCCCTTGCTGGAATCGTTATTTCATCCCCGGAGCTTGCACCGAACATAACAATTCTTCCATTGGGCTTGATGACATCAAAGTATTGGTCGAAGGTAGCTGGACCAACACTATCTAGTATTAAGTCGACGGAATTGTCTCCTAGATGTTCTTCCCAGCTCTCATGACTATCCAATGCTCGAGCTATGGGTAATTGCAGGGCGGCTTGGCGCTTCACCTCGCTTCTTGAAGTTACGCTTACCTCTGCACCAATTGCAGCAGCCATCAGTGTGGCAAAAGTGGCAACTCCTCCTCCGATCCCCGGAATGAGTACATGCTCGCCTTGCTGCAAATTTCCTCTAGTAAATAGCGCCCGGTAGGCGGTGAGGGCAGACAAGGATAGTACTCCTGCTTCTTCCCAGGTTAGATAGGCAGGCTTAGGGGCAACATTTTGTTGGGGAACGATTACAGATTCAGCAAATGTGCCGTCTGTGGGACCTCCCAATATGGCAGGCACAACAGGAACTTGATCTGTTTTTTCCCACCCTATGCATGGATTAATAATGACCTCAGCACCTGGAGTCAGATGGGTTACCTCGTCACCAACGGCTTCAATAATCCCTGCACCATCTGAGCCAAGAATGAAAGGAGCCTCCTGATTCGTTCGTGCAGACATCAGAAATAAATCTCGATGATTAAGCCCTGCTGTTTTTAATCGTACCTTTACCTCGCCTTTTCCTGGCAGCTTGTCTCGCTGCTCTGTATACTGCAATCCACCGATCCCTTGCACTCCCGCATGTATGATCGCTTTCATCTTCATCCTCCTGCTGCTGTAGTTTAAGTAGCTCTCCAATGTCTCCTTTCATTGTACACATCCTGATATACTTGATAAAATTAAGAAAAATGAACGTGGGTATCATAAATAATCATAGCAGGGAGGTGAGCAGAAATTGGAAAGTGGCGATTTAAAAATATTTCAGGCTGTCGCAAGAGAAGGAAGTATTACAAAAGCCGCGCAGGCACTAAACTATGTTCAGTCCAATGTGACAGCTCGTATCCGATTCCTGGAAGCTGAACTAGGCCTTCCGCTTTTTCGGCGAACGAATCGAGGGATGATCTTAACATCAGCAGGGGAAAATCTGCTTCAGTATGCGGATCAAATTATAGATTTGCTGGCAGAAGCGCTGAGAACTACACAACATTCAGATTTCCCCGCAGGTTCTCTGCGCATAGGGTGTATCGAATCTGCTGCTTCCAATTATTTGCTTCCCTTCTTAAAAGATTATCAGTCCAATTATCCGGATGTGCAGTTTCTGCTGCATACTGGTGGAACACATGATCTTTTGCAGAAGGTGCTGACTGGTGAACTGGCTGGAGCTTTTGTATATGGCCCGATCAACGAGTCGCACATTGAATATATACCTGTATTTGAAGATGAGCTTGTTTTGATTTCGGAACGGAACAGAACAGAGCCAATAATGGAAGAATTGCTTACTATGCCTATGCTGTTTTTTGATGTAGGCTGTACGCATAGAACCAGGGCAGAGCTTTTTTTGAAAGAGAAAGGAATTTCTTCTTATGAAATCAGAGAATTTGGCACGATGGAAGTGATCATAAATGGCGTTTCCGCTGGATTAGGCGTATCTTTATTGCCACGATCATCAGTCGCAATTGCGGAAAAGGAAGGAAGAATCTCCAGTCATTCATTACCAGAGCAGTATCGCAGGTTAGAGGTTGGATTTATATATCCATCAGGACAGATATACTCTGCTGCATTGTTGGAACTGATACAACAGCTGCATTAAAATTTGAAGCTTAGAATAGAGGAAACCTTGCAGGAAAGGGGGATGAAGGGCGGCAGGCGATTGAATGCGGACAAATTCGCGAGATTCAACTGGGCTGGAGATGGAGCGCCTCTCTCCGCATCTAAAATTAACCCCGAACGATTTCGAAACTAGAAATTAGAATTTCGAAAATCGTTCGGGTTTTTTTGAGATGAAATACGCTCATCCCAGTCTCATGCGAACCATATCCGATGGAGACTGGTAAATAAAATTGCAAGAGTGCTGCAAGCGTCACCGCACGCGTTGTGCCACGCTATCGCTATCATGTTCATACCAGATCAATCGGGAGCTCTTGCTTGCTTCGATCTCGCCGAATTCCAGTTCGGTTGCGGTTTGCTGTTCGTAGAAGCGCGTAGGGCTGATGGGCAGCAATACAAATGTCATCCCGTTGCCCAGTCGCATACAGAGTTGACTATGCTCGATAAAGACCTCTGCGGATAACGATTGCCCCTGTTCATCCTGAAAGAGGTATTCACCGAGAAAAGGTTCATAGTCCTCTGCTGTGAGCGGGAACAGAGTGCGTGGAGCTGCTGCCTGCGGCACCTCCATCGGCTCATCGGCAAGAGCCTGCTCTACGCTTCGGAGCAACTGCTGGGTATAGTTGTAATCCCGTTCTCCATTTTGCAGAAGGATAATTGTCAGATCCCGCTCGATATAGCGCTTCAGAAAAGTGGCATATCCCGGCCAGCCGCCGCTATGGCTTACCGCTCGGCCTAATTGTGGATGCTGCTCGATCAGCCAGCCGAATCCGTAGTCGAACGTCTCCCCGTTATGGAGTGTCACAGGTGTGAACATGGCTTCGCGCAACTGCGGCTGAATAAACTTGTCGTCATACAGCGCGCGATCGAGACGAAGCAGGTCCATGGCTGTACTGTTCACCATGCCATCTCCCTGCAAGCCGTCCAGATAGTGGACATAGTTCATTGCCGGCACGGCATCCGGAAGCACGTATCCGCCGTGCTCCAGTCGATAGACGTAGCCCCAGGCATAGTTGGATGGCACAGCATCGGGATCAAGACGGCGATTGTAGATGCGTGTCCGCGCCATGCCGAGCGGCTGGAATATTTGCTCAGACAGAAAGTCCGCATAGGATTGGCCACTGATCCGTTCGATCAGAATAGCGAGCATAATATAGCCCGTATTGCTATACATCCAACTATCTTGCGGCGCGAATAGCGGCGCGGGACGATGGGCTGCGAGCATGTTCAGGACATCAGCGTTAACGGCGATCTGTGCAGGATTCCACTTTTCGCTGAATAGCGCAATGTAATCCGGAAGCCCGGAGGTATGGGTCAACAAATGTCGGATGGTAATGCCTGGATAAGGCAATTCGGGCAGCCATCTGGATACCGTATCGTCCAACTCCAGAAGTCCCGCCTGATGCAAGCGTATGATGCCGAGTGCCGTAATTGGCTTGGAGACGGAGGCTAACTCGAACATCGACTCTGTCGTAAGCGTACGCGCCGGTTCCTGCCCCTGGCTCAGTTCTGCGAACCCCACGGCTTCATATAGCAACGGTTTTCCCTGTTCCGCAACCAGGATCACGCCATTAAAGTGTTCTCTAATCTGTTCCATGAGTGCGGATAATTGTGCTTCCTTCTTTTTTCTTGTCATTTCGGTACCCTCCTTGGTCTACAGATGCTCCTGCAGAAAATGCAGTGTAAGCTCATTAATCTGGCGGTGCTGCTCCTTGCTATCGGGAGCAAGCGGTTTAAAGAGCAGCGGCGAATAGAGGGGAAGATCAGTGAAACTCAAATGTCCAGCTTGCGGCAGCGTCACTTCAAGCCCATTTGGGCCCAGCAGGCGGTTTCGGACAGCTCGTTCTTCCTCCAGCCCGACCATCGTCTCTTCCAAACCTTTAACTTGCAGACCGCCATTTACAATGAGCAAGGGCTTCTGCTGAAGCTCGTCAGGATATTCGCCATACAGATACCCATCGAGATTAACTGCGGCTCTGGCTATGGTTGTATTAGCCAGTATATGTGCGGCAGCTGCGCCGCCGAAGGAATGCCCCACCAAAGCGATTCGGTCAGGATCTATTCGATCGGAGAGAGGCGAATTCGGCTCATAACGGTCGATTTGCTGTAGATGCTGAAGTACGAACTGAACATCGGCCTGCATTTCCTGGATGATTGGAACCGCAACCTTATTATGAGCGCTGAAGTTGTCGGGCAAGCCCGTGAATGAATTTGTGAACGGGATGTAACGGTCTTCATCGAAAACACTTAAGAAGGCTGTGCCGGGATGTTCAATCGCAATAACCATGTAACCATGACTCGCTAATTCGATCGCTTGGAACGTGCCTGTAAATCGCGTGCCGAGTTGATTGCCGTGCAAATAGACAACAACGGGAACAGAGTTGGCATTCGGATAAAAGGGAGCCGCATACTGAGCGGGAATTTCGAGTTGACGGTAATTGCGCAGCAGTTGCGACCACAGGCCGTATTGTTTTTTTATTGCTTGGATAAATAAATCTGCTTGAGGAATATAGCGCGCAGGTGTGGTAAGGTCATCGCTTGCCGGATACCAGATTCGAACATTCAATTGGCGGCTTGTTCCGTCAATTGCTGTACGTTCAGGATCGGTCCAGGTGTAATCTAACACGCCCACATTGTGGGAGCCGCTTGGTTTCGTAAATTGAAAAAGTGGAAGCAGACCTGCCCCTCCCCAAGAAAGTGTTCCCGCAAGCAACGCAAGCAGGCTGAGCAGGAACGGCCGGAGCCGTCTAGATGGAGGGGAGACGTGGTTCCGTCTTCTGAGTATACAAGCGATAACCACGACAGTTGTGATTCCATATACAGGAAGCATGATCCAACGCGCATGTTCGAATATCAAATGAAGAATCAGGATTCCGAGCAAAGAAGCGGGGATAACCAGCTTCATTATCGGACGGAAGCGCTGCTTAGCCCAGATGACATAGAGACAGCTAAGAATAGAAGCGCATAATAAGGCATACTCGAATAATTTCATTACAAATTTCAACTCTCTTCATAAATAATTCCGAGCTTTTGTGCGATCTGTCGCTATGGTCCGGTGATTCCAGGAAGGCCGAATTTGGCCGCATAATGTGCTAACGCCTCATCCAGCCAGGCAGTCTCCCTTTCGTTGAAGGGGAGATCGACCAACTGCTCCAACTTCTCATGCTGCTCCTCCGGAATCTGGGCAAAGTTTGCAATCGCTTTGTCATCCAGAAAGCTGAGTGTTCGTTGCACGTAGAAGCCCAGCATTTCTTCGACCTCCGAAGTATCGGGTTTTCCGGTTGAAAGACGCCTGACGGCTTCGGCAAAGGCGAGCATATCCCGATCCAATTCAACTGCGGTATTCTGGGAGATATCGAACAAGGTAGTGGCTGTGTGCTCCGACAAATGCTCCGCCGCCCAACTGCGCTGTTTGTCCTCCCTTAGCATGTTGCGTATCAGCAGAAACATCATCTCATGCTCCAGTTCTCCTTCACGCTGGAGGATGGCTTGCAGTCGTTCGATTATCTCCAGTGACTTGTCTAGTTCAACGCGGGCGGCTTGCAGGGCTTGTTGCTGAATGCGCAGGGCGTCGGCCAGCTTCATCTCCGGTTCACGATGATGAATGAACTGGCGAATACGCTCCAAGGAAAAGCCAAGCGACTTTAAGCCGATAATTTTCTGTAAGGTGATCAAATCAGCCGAACCATAGATGCGATGTCCATTGTCCTGACGGCGCGGACACAGCAGTCCTACTTCTTCATAATAATGAAGCGTGCGTATCGGAATGCCGCTTAACTCGGCAAATTTCCCGATGGAATAATGTGCAGCTTCCATCATCCTCTCCTCCTCTCTTGCCCCATTATATAACCTCCAGTAACTGTAGGATCAAGCCCATAAACTGTATTTATTTAATAAGAGATAGAAGATATGTATCTAAGAGAACTGAATAATCCGCAGAGTTTGAATTTGCATGTGTATGTACAAACAACAGCCATTCACCACTAATTAATGAGGTGGAGGGCTGTTGCTCGTCTTTTATCCGGAATTACTGGCAAATAAGCTGGGTTAGCAGGTTAATGGTTGTTTCGCTTTTTAACGGGTATCCATACTTCAACCTGGGCATCAGACGGGTTTCCATTTAACAGAATTTCAGCAATAGGAGCACCCGTATAGATCCATTTGTCGTTTTCGGTCAGCAGATCATTAAAGGCCTGGTCCTCCAATCTGTCGAAGGCTAAGCGCGACAAGCCGCCGTTCCCCGTAAGGACTAAATATTCGCTCTCCGGAAACAAAACCTCCTCTGTTTGTTCTAATGCAAGCTGCGAGGTCTTAACTCCCGCATAGTAGAAGACATTCCCTTGTTCCACAGTTATTGCGGCATAGCCATACGAATCTTCGGCAAGTGGACGAAGGAGTGCCATTTGACCATTTTCAACGGCTCCAATGAAAAACTTCGTTTTTTGTTGGGAAAATTCCGGGGAATGTGCATTGCCGGATCCCTCTAAAGCCGTTTTGTAACCAACGAAACGAAAACCTTCTTTTCTCTCAACTCTAAAGTTACTCATTTCAATTTCCTCCTGCTTATTTTTTTGATACATAAATAACGTAGCATTCTATATATGACAACAGTATGGCATACTTAGAGTTGAGGTGATGTTGTGAAAATTGACCGTCTGATTGCGATGATCATGATTCTATTGGAAAATGAAGTTATAAGTGCCGGAGCGCTTGCCAAAAAGCTTGAGGTCAGCAGCAGAACCATCTATAGAGATATCGATACCTTGACAATGGCTGGCTTGCCGATTTTCACCACACAAGGGGTAGCTGGCGGAGTAGGCTTGATGAAATCATATAAAATCGATAAAAAACTGTTCACACCCAAAGATATTCAAACCCTGCTAACAAGTCTGAGAAGCTATAGACAGTTATACAATCATAAAGAAATCGTTCATGTACTGGAGAAGCTAAGTAATATAGGCCAAGAAGGCGTGAAATCAGAGAAAGGAAGCAGTTTTACTGTCGATTTATCCTTAAATCAAGGGAACCGATCTCTGCGTTCCCTGCTAAGCAGTGTAGAAATCGCCATCAATGAAGAGAGATATATAAAGTTTGATTATATCAATAAAGACGGGAATGTTACCTCTAGAAAGATAGAGCCCTATCAAGTTGTTTTTAAAGAAAGCAGCTGGTATTTGCAGGCATTCTGTACCTTGAAAGAGGATTACCGAATATTCAAATTGGCTCGGATGGGCAATCTTTATGTGCTGCCAGAAACGTTTGTACCTCGCGACTTTTCACCTCTAGCAATGGATGGATCAGGTTGGATGAGTGATGAAAGGGTTCCGGTCAAGATCCGAATTGCCTTATCCTTAAAGGATAAAGTGATAGAAAGATACGGTGAGGAGAACATTATTAGTGTAGAAGGGGATAGTTGTCTGGCCATATTTCCAATTGTCAACAACGAATACGGTTATGATATACTGCTAAGGTTTGGAGATAAATGCGAGATCATTGAGCCTTCCGATGTTCGGGAAGCTTTTCAGAACTATGTTCGTAAAATATTGGCGATATACAAATAGCTACGAGTTGGACTTGTATATAATAGGGTATTCGGGCTTCCAATCCGATGATTGACCAAGGTAATTAACACCACGAACAGGACTCCATATGGGGTTCTGTTTTCTATTACAGCACGCTCAACTGAACATAAAACATTTACAGCCACCCTTAAATAAATGATAATGATAATTGTTATCACCCGCTAATATAACTATATTCATATACCCATTCATGAGTAAGGAGTTCGATTGCGAATGAAAGCACAATCGGAAATGATGCTTCATCGAGATAGGCCTTGCGGTTCTTCAGGTCGCAGATTTGGCGAACAGCAAGCAGTGAACATGGATAAAGCCGATATCCGGTTTCATTTGCGTGACGTGCAGTATCTTCAGCCACGACCGGAGAGAAGGGAGCATCAATTGCATGTGCTGACGGCGCTCATTCTTGTTCATGAAGGAGAAGGAGTGCTGGAGCTGGCAGATCGCAAGAGGCTGGTTCGAAAGGGAGATTTTATAGTGTGCCCTGCAGGGTCTACGTCCTTATTCTACTTCCATACTCCTTCAAATCCGAGCGACGCTTCCAATTCGGGCTTAGCAACTATGTTTCACTTCGATGCTTATCGATGGGGAGAGAATTTTCAGGAGAGTCCTACGGTTCCGGATACCGCATGCCCTTGGTTGCCTTCCTCAGGTAAGCTGGCGAGCCAATTGGAGCGAATCGGGGTGTACTGCCGCTCGATATTCGAGCATTTTTACAGTGGAGAGGATCGCAGTTTGTGGCTTGCCCGTATTGAGTTTGAGCACATGCTGCACGAAATATCCCTCTATGCCGAGACACCGTGTTCGAACGATAGAATGGGTGCCGTTGAGAGTACGAAGGCATTCATTGATCAGCACTATGCGGATGAGCTAAGCCTGGAGAAGCTGGCCGGGCTGGCCGAGCTGAGCCCCAAATATTTTGCCGAACAATTCAAAAAGTATTATGCGGTATCTCCGATGGAATATGTGGCGGAAGTGAGATTGCGAAAGGCCAAGCAGCTGCTGGCTTCCGGGAGCGGACCGATGAAGGAGATTGCCCATGCGGTGGGATATCGAGATGAGTTCTATTTTAGCCGCAAATTCAAGAAAAGCTTTGGTGTTTCCCCTTCGGCCTATCTCAAGACCAGACACACCAAAATAGCGGTATTTGGAACGTCTGCGATTCTCGGATATTTAGCCGCTCTCGATGCGGCTCCCTATGCGGCCCCGCTGCACCCGAAGTGGTCTCCTTACTATTACCGGACCATGGGCCCCGATATTCCGGTACATCTCAATGCCTACCAGCATCGGCAATTTCAGCAGGAGAACCTGGAGCAGATTCAGGCGGCTCAGCCTGAACTTATCCTTTGTTCTTCGGGTGTGCAGGATTGGGAGCTGGATGTGCTGCGGAAATGTTCTCGCGTTTACGAAATAGAAGGGGCACATGGAGAGAAAGCCTGGAGGGAGCAATTAAAGGATTTAGGCGCATTGCTGCATAGAGAAGAAGAGGCGGATGCGTGGCTGGCTGGATTTGATGAGCTTTTGGCGGAAGCCAAACAAAGCCTTTCCTCCATAATTGGAGGTGCCAGAGTTCTCCCGATCAGATTGTTTAACGATAACTTTTATGTCAGTGGAGATGAAGGTGCGTCGGAGACGCTTTTCACACAATTAGGCTTGGTGCCCTCAGAAATGCTCAATGGACTCAAGCCCGGAGATTCCCGCAGATCTACACTTGCGGAAATCCGAAAGAGCGATGCCGACCTGCTGCTGCTCGTCGTTCGTCAGGATTCGCATACGCTTGAGCATTGGCGAAGCATCCAGAGACATTCGGATTGGTCAAGCCTGCCGCAGGTGAAGCGGGGGACCGTATATGTCATGTCCTCTTACCCTTGGAGAGAATATTCTCCGACAGCCTTTGTACACATGATTCAAGACCTGCTAAGGATCTCAGGGAATTAATCCATGTAAAACCGGAAGATTGTCCATGGATTAACGGGGGAGTATCCTTTAACATAACCAATAATGATAATCATTATCAATCTAGAAAGATGGAAGGGGAAAGCGGGGTATTATGAAAAAGAGTAAACTGATGGCGTTTGTGCTTCTGGCAGCCGTCCTGCTGATTTCTGGTTGTGGCGCCAACAAGACCAACGAAGCCTCCGGTAATGCAGCATCCAATAATGGAGCAACAAACGGAGTAGAAGAGACACAAGCGGCAACGACAGAGACAGAGCCTGAGGGCAATGAGTCAGCGACGAGAGTTATTAAATATCTGGATCAAGAATATACCGTTCCATCCAAGATTGAACGAATCGTTATTACAGGGGCTGTAGAAGCGATGGAGGATGCGATCGTGCTGGATGTTCAGCCGGTCGGGGCGATTTCATTTGCAGGAGAGTTCCCCGAACTGTTCTCCAAGGTGACAGCAAATGCTGTATCCATCGGTGAGAAGACGGAACCAAACTTTGAACAAATTCTGTCCTTGAAGCCGGATGTAATCCTGGGTACCTCGAAGTTCAAGCCGGAGGTAGCGGAGCAATTGAACAAAATTGCCACGATGATTCCTTACTCGCATATCTCCACCAACTGGGAGAGCAACCTGAAGCTGCTCGGTGAGATCAGCGGCAAGACAGCCGAGGCGGAAGCGGCGATAGCTCAATATAAGAGTGATCTTGAAGCAGGGAAAGGGGAGCTTGGCGAAGCTCTGACAAAGAGCAAGGTAGTCACAATTCGTATTCGTGGCGGCGAGGCCTATGTCTATCCGAAGGACGTCTTCTTCAACCCTGTTCTGTATGAAGATCTGGGCTTTACCGTGCCGGCTGAGATTGAAGCTGCCGAAGCACAAGAGCTGATCTCTACGGAGAAATTGGCCGAGATGAATCCGGACTATCTGTTTATCCAATTCTCGGAAGCTGAAAATACGGACACACCTAAAGCATTGGAAGAGTTCCAGAATAATCCGATTGTAGGAAGCCTGGATGCCTTCAAGAACGGTCATGCCTTTGTTAACGTTGTCGATCCATTGGCACAAGGCGGAACAGCATACAGTAAAATCGAGTTTCTGAAGGCGGTATTGTCGAGTTTGAAATAAAATTTGCGATAAGGCGTTGTTAAACTATGCGATTTCGACCTTCGCTGCCGGCTGTCATTCTCATAATGACACCGGCAGTTTGCCTGTTTCTTGCTGTGGTGTCCGTTCTCTACGGTGCCAAGGATATCTCCGCCGAGACGGTCTGGCAAGCTTTATTTTCCTTTGATAGCAGCAATGTGGATCATCAGATTATTCGCGCCTCCCGCCTGCCTCGCGCGCTCGGCGCACTGTTGATCGGTGCTTTTCTGGCCGTATCCGGCGCCCTGATGCAAGGGATGACGCGCAACTATCTGGCCTCCCCTTCGATTATGGGGGTAGCGGATGGCTCGGTCTTTGCCGTGACGATCGTGATGATTCTTTTGCCGGATACAAGCTCTTATGGACTGATCTTCAGCTCAATGCTGGGCTCCCTGATCGGCGCCACGATTGTCTTTGGGCTGGCCTGGCTGGTTCCCGGAGGGCTAAGTCCGGTTAAGCTTGCGATTCTTGGCACGATTGTCGGGACCTTCTTGAGCGGAATTTCTTCGGCGATCTCGGTTTATTTTCAAATCTCACAAAATATCAGCTTCTGGTATAATGCAAGGCTTCACAGCATGGACCCCGCTTTGATCAAGCTGAGCCTTCCGTTTGCTGCAGTCGGACTGCTGCTTGCTATCGGCTTGTCCCGTTTCGTTACGCTGCTTGCCTTAGGCGAGGATACGGCGAAAGGGCTGGGGGTGCATACCTGGCTGATCAGGGTGCTCTGCACCATTGCCGTGGTCATTATGACGGGGGTAGCTGTTGCTCTGGCGGGGAAAATCGCATTTGTCGGATTGATCATTCCGCATATTGCCCGCTTCTTTGCAGGCACGGATTATCGGCGGATTGTTCCGGTGTCCGGGGCGCTCGGAGCGATTTTCCTTCTGGTCTGCGACATTCTTGCCAGATTCATTAACTACCCGTTCGAGACGCCGGTTGGGGTGGTCACCTCACTGATCGGTGTTCCGTTCTTCCTTTATCTAATCAAGATGAAAGGAGGAAAGAGCAATGTCTAACCGGAATTCATCGTTCGCAAGGTTCGGGTGGGTGGTATTCATCGGGTTGTTGTTCGTCCTGGCTACGATGTATGTGAGTCTGACGAATGGCATGTTTGATATATCGGTAAAGGATGTCTTTAGAACCTTGCTCGGGCTGGAGACCAACGAGGATTATCGCCTTGTCATCTTCGAGTTCCGCCTGCCGCGTATCGTCCTGGCAGCTCTGGTGGGAGCAGCCTTGGGGATGGCAGGGGCGGTTATTCAGGGAATTACCCGAAACGGCCTGGCGGATCCGGGGATCCTGGGGATCAATGCCGGAGCGGGGATGACGGTGGTCCTGTTCATGTTCTTTTTTCAGGGGCAGGTAACCTTTACCGGATGGCTTGGGGTAATGCTCATGCCATTGTTTGGATTGGCGGGAGGGATCGCAGCCACCTTGTGCATGTATGCCTTCGCAAGGCAACAAGGGCGGCTTGATCCGCAGCGCCTCGTGCTAGTGGGGATAGCGATCGCTTCAGGCTTTGGAGCGGTGACCTTGTTCATTTCATTAAAAATGAATCCCAGAGACTACGAGACGGCCGTCTCCTGGCTGGCAGGAAGCCTGCATGGAGCTAACTGGAGGTTCGTCGTCACGATGCTGCCGTGGATGCTGGTGCTTCCGCTCTGTATCTGGCTTAGATCCAAGCAGCTGGATATCTACCAACTAGGCGAGGACAGCGCCAGAAGTTCCGGAGTAGCGGTGGAGCGGGAAAAGAATCTTCTCTTATTGTGCAGCATCGGGCTAGTGAGCGCGGGGGTATCCGTATCAGGCAGCATCGGCTTTATCGGGCTGATCGCTCCTCACCTCGCGCGCCGTCTCGTGGGCCTTGGTCACAAATATATGCTGCCCGTTAGCGGCATCCTTGGCATGGCTGTGGTCGTGATCGGCGATTTCATCGGTAAGACCCTCTTCGCACCGGCAGAGCTTCCGGTAGGGATTGTAGTGTCGATTATCGGCGTGCCTTACTTTGTTTATCTCATGATTCGAACGAGAAATTAACGAGAAATTAACGAGAAATTAATGAAGGGAAGTTGACAGGGTGTATTTACATCGACTCCAAAAGATAAAGGTAGGAGAACGAGCTCTAACCGTGTACCTGCCCCCATCCTATGACCAGGGACAGGAAGCCTATCCGGTGGCTTATGTGCATGATGGCGGGAATCTGTTTATGGACTGCTTGAACTATCTGGAGCATCTGTACGCCGCATATAAGCTGTCAGGAGTTATTCTGGTTGGCGTCGAGTCCGCAAACCGGAATGATGAATATACACCATGGCCGGCCGAGGAATTGATTAAGACCTGGCCGAATTTCGGAGGAAAAGGCCCGGCATATGTACAAGAATTAGCTGATGTCATCAAGCCTTATATTGACGAGAATTACCGCACCTTGCCTGAACGGGAGCATACAGCGGTAATCGGAGGATCTTTCGGCGGCCTGATTTCACTCTTTGCTCTGTATTGGAGACCGGAGGTGTTCGGTAATGGCGGCTTGATCTCGGCATCCTTCTGGTATGAAGGCGTACTTGCCTATGTGCAGGAGCACCCGCTTCCTTCCACGGTTCGCGTATTCATGTCGATCGGGAAAAATGAGGGAATCTACAAGCAGAATATCCAAAAAAACATGGTGCCTTACACCATGAAGGCACATCAATGGTTCCAGTCCGCTTTGCCAGACGGCGAACTGCTGCTGGCAGTAGATCCAGAGGGCACACATGATCCCTTGTTCATGGCGAGGCAGTTCCCGGAAGCTCTATCCTGGCTATTTGAGCGGAGGGGGCGTAAGGTGCATGAGACTGATCATGGCGAAGGGGAAAATAAACCTCATCAAATTCAAGGAACGTTCAGCTTCCTGAGAAATTCTGAGCGGACCGGCAGACAGTACCGAATTTCTGTCGCCGAGCCAATGGCGCCGCCTCCAGAGGAAGGATACCCGGTACTATATATGTTGGATGCGAATGCTTCCTTCGGCACCTTCGCAGAGGCGGTCCGCTTGCAAACCCGGCGTCCGCGAGGGCATGAACCGGCCATTATTGTCGGCATCGGGTATGATTCTCCGGATGCGATGGTCACACCGGACCGGTTCATCGATTACACCGAACCTGCTGACCAGGACAAAATGCCCGTCCGGCCGGACGGCAGCTCGTGGCCGGAAAATGGCGGAGCCGAGGAGTTTCTTCACTTTATCAGCGAGCAGCTAAAGCCGGAGATCGAGCGGATGTACAGCATTCATCGGAAGCGCCAGAGCCTGCTGGGCCATTCGCTGGGCGGATTTTTTGCTCTCTATGCGATGATGACCAGAACAGAGCTGTTTCAGCAGTATATCGCTGCGAGCCCGTCGATCTGGTGGAACGATCAGGCCTTGTACGGCCATTTGGACCGATGGCTCGCTTCCCGGCAGGCCAGCCATGAACCGTTGGAGCCTGTCGGCTGTATGATCTGTGTCGGTTCGGAGGAAAAGGAAAACATGCTGGACGGGGCTAGAGCAATGGCCAAGGTTCTGAGCGAGCATCAGGAGCATGTAGATGTACACTACTTTGAAGTAGAGGGAGAGGGGCATGTCTCCTTGCTGCCTGCTATTGTCAGCCCAATCCTTCGGTATGTCTCGGGACACCGTAAGCCTTAACCTTGCAGAGTTTCATAGTTTTTGATGAAGAGCAGCCCTCTCAGAAAGGGACTGCTCTCCTCTCTTTTAAGGGCAATATGCTATAATATAATACATAAATTCATATAGATATTATTGGATTTGAGGGAGTAAGATGGAGAATCTATTTTGGATCATTGCGGTGACAGGTGTGGGGACTTATTTATTTCGTGCTGGTTCCTTGGTATTGGGAAGCCGAGTGAAATGGAATGAACGGACAAAAGAATGGCTCTCCTACGTCTCTCCGGCTGTGCTGGGGGCTATGCTGGGGGCTATGCTGGGACCAGTTCTGCTATTGTCGGACAATCGCTGGGTATCCGTGACAGACAATGCCGTATTGCTTGCCGCGCTCCCAACCATGCTTATCGCATGGAAGACGCGCCGGTTCCTATTAACCGTAACCTCCGGGATATTGCTGTATGCGCTCATTAGCCACCTCATCTTATAGTGCGAGAGAATTCGGAGAGAAGAATATGAATCCATTGGACAAGATCAGACTTGGGTTAAGAGATGTACTTCCTGTTGTATTAGCTTATTTTCCTTTGGCGGCCGCATTTGGCGTTCTGGCTTCCGCTTCCGGGATGCCGGCACATTATAATTTTCTGACCTCCGCATGGATATACTCTGGCGGGGCTCAATTTATGCTGCTTAGTCTGCTGGGCGATGCTATCTCGCCTTTTACAATCATATCGACATTGCTGCTGGTTAATATGCGGCACATTATGTATGGCACATCGATCGGGCCGCATGTAAGGGGCTGGAGCGAGCCCTATAAATGGCTGGGTGCCTTCGGGCTGACCGACGAAGTATTTGCCGTCGTGTCCAGCCGATTAGACAAGAACGAGCGCTTGAGTGTCCCTTATTTCATTACTGTGATGCTCGCGGCATACGGCTCTTGGCTGACGGGAACCCTTGCGGGCTATGGTCTGGGTACACTGATCCCATCAGGAATGGCAGAAATTCTCGGGTTTGCGCTCCCGGCCTTATTCATAGCCTTGCTCTTTGGCAGTGAACGAAGCCGCGCGGACTGGACAGCTGCGCTGTGCGGTGCCCTCTTGGCTACCCTCGCAGCCTTATGGAATGCCGGGGGGATTGGGATCGTGCTTGGAGGGTTGCTCGGCGCGGCCGTCGCAATGAAGGTGAGGCCTAAGAAGCGAGAGCACAGCTAATCAGTATCGGAGGTTTTGTCAGGGGCATCGAGAATGGAGGAGTATTCAGGGTATAGGGTTCTAATGCAATCCGGGCAAATATCGTGGGTAAATTCTGCATGAGTGTGCCGAATGAGATATTCCTCGATCAGGGTCCAATGATTAGCTTCGTCCTTAATCTTTTTGCATACTGCGCAGATGGGCAGCAAGCCCCTTAACGTCCTCACTTCACCCAGTGCTGTCCTCAGGCTGTTCTCCAGCGCTTTGTAGAAGGTGATGTCGGTCAACGTCAGCAATAACCCTTCGACCTGGCTTGAGAAGGGATGAATGAAGGGAGAGAGCTCCAACACCAGTGATCGTCTGGAAGGGGTATCGATGGTAAACTCCATGGCGAAGAAGGGGGCACAGCCTCTTAATACGGAACGAAAATGGCGAAAAAGCTGGCGGAAGGTATGTGGTGGAGAGAACTTGGGATAGGGTCCTTCTTTTAAACGCTCAAGCATGTTGAACCCAATGCTGCTCCATACAGGCGAGAGCCCAAGATCAACGGTTTGCTGAATCAAGACGGGATTCACGGCCTGAACAACTCCTTCAGGATCGATGATTGCAAATCCTCTAGACAGATTTTGTGTTGCTTGGTGTGCGGAAATGATCTCGGTCACAGTAGACGCTCCTATAATACATATTTATATCCGTGCTTTACGACCCTATTAATGGCTGGAAATGCTGTGATATAATGGTTCTACAATTCTATTTCTAAGTCATTATAAGCGCAAAAGCGTAATTTCTCAACTATTAATTACTTTTATGCGTAATTCGATGTATTTTGAAGGAAGGTCGGGGCACAGTGTCTATCTACAACAGGATCGAGTTTCTTATTAAGTCGCACGGTTTAACGAAGAAAGCATTTTGCGAGGAATTGAAAATCAGCACAGGCAACCTCGGAGATTGGAGAAGGGGAAAGTCGACGCCAAGCACGAACAAACTAATTGAGATCGCTGCCTTTTTTGATGTCAGTCTGGATTGGCTGCTAACCGGGCGAGAGCGGATCGCTCAACCGGCGGGGCGTGTGAACGAGCTTCCTGCCGACTATGTATTTCAGGAAGGGGAAGGATTGAATACGGAGCTGGAGCCGGAAGAGAAAGAATTTATTCAGGAATACATAGCCTTCGTGAAATACCGCAAGCAGCGCGATTCAGGAGGGAATTAATACCACTTTACATTTAAGATTTCAGAAGATATAATAAATCTTGTCGCTTTAACAACTTGCGGTCGTGGTGGAATGGCAGACACGCTATCTTGAGGGGGTAGTGGGTGTATACCCGTGGAGGTTCGAGTCCTCTCGACCGCATTGAAATGATGGACTCCGTGAAGAGTCTGAGAAGAGATCGATTAGGGGCAAGTCCCTTAGTCGATCTTTTTTATTTTGACATCTGCTATAAGTTCAAGCTAATCCGGCAATAATGGAAATAGCCCCGGAGCAGATTGTCATCCTCTTCCAAGTTGACACACCCCGGAAAAATAATTTAATATGTCTAAGTACTACAGAGCACTATATCTTATAAATACGGGTGATGATCATGTCTTACAGACCGAATGTAACGAATGTGACCAAGGCTGGAAGCAATGAGAAAGATGGATTGTACGAGTTTATCGTCAAGTTGGCCGATGGAACGGAGTGCCGGGTATTTTACAACCGCGAACCGGAATGGCAGCTGACAAACATCAGCCGGTTGCAGAAGACGCCATGCCCGGTCTGCCGTAAAGACTTCATCTGCAAATGCATGGATCAGTTTTCAGGTGATATTGCGAGCCAGATCGAAGCTGGACAATGGTTTGACAAGGCTCTGGCTCAATAAGCAGCAGAGTTGGAATAATGAGCGCGGGGGAGCAGCCCCGTGCTTTTTTCTATTAGAGGTTGTTCAATACGCAAGCAATATAAGGAGGTTAGGATGAAAAAGAGTCCGCCATTGAAGCAGGAACGCAGCATCGTCTTGTTTGACGGTGTATGTCATCTGTGCCAGGCTGCCGTTCGTTTTATCATTGACCGTGACCCTTCCGGGAGATTTGCCTTCGCGTCTCTGCAATCGGATACTGCGGCAAGGTTACTGGGAAGAGCCCTTCCGGAGGGAGAGGCTCCATCAACGATCATCCTGGTGGAGAACGGAAGCTGTTATACCCAATCCACGGCAGCCCTTCGCATTGCCAGACGCCTTCGTTTACCCTGGCCGGCCTTGTATGTCTTTATTGTGCTTCCTTCACCAATCAGGGATCTCATATATAATTTTATTGCTGCTCGCCGTTATCGATGGTTTGGCAAGGATACAGCCTGCATGGTGCCTACGCCGGAAATTCGCAGTCGTTTTATTGAAGAAGAATAAGGGTGACGAAAAGGCATGGCAGTGGTATGTTCAAGGAGGGGTTACTGAGCGTTTTAGTAATTACAAGTATGGGGGTGTAGTATTCAACGCGATTTAGTATGAGAAGAGGAAGCACCTCTTATTTAGCGGAAACGCTTTATAAGTGGTGCTTTTTTATTCTAAGAGATTTTTTTAAAACCAATACTTGGCGAGGTACAAGAATAGGACACAATAGCCAGCCAATGCTAAAGCTCCGCATATTCTTCCTGCGATCGACAACCCTTTTCCTTGACTATCTGAACTTGACATTTCATTAATAGATTGCCTTGACAGTATAATTGCTGCTATCGCAAGGAAAAATCCAAAAAGCGGTATGACCAAAGATAAAATTCCCAAGATTAACGAGGCAACAGACTTAGAATTAATCTGTTCTGGTGAATTTCTAGACAGTTCCTTCGACCTCCTTTACTCCGTTGACCTAAATATATCAAATTATAGAAAAGTATCCATACTTTATGTCCAGTCATTGCTTTTGTTTGGGTGTGATTAGAAAAAAGGACTTGTCTGAATAACGGTATTATGATATTCTAACTGTAAATTTAAGGAATACCGGAACGGAAGCACCGTCCACCTACCGAGTCATCGGTTTGTGGGCGGTGCTTTTTTTGGTTCCGGGAGGAGGTGAGGCGGGCGATGCAGCCAATCAGGCTTGTTTTAGCCGCAACGGAAGAGGATTACATTGAACCGTTTCTTCAATATATCCGTTGTAGTGAGTTTGAAAGACGGGTGGTGGTGACCGCTTTCAGCCGGAAGGAAGCACTTTGGAAATATATTGAGAATGAGTCCGATGAGATGGATGCCGTTCTTGGAGAGACATCGTTTCGGGAGGGCTGGCAAGGGAAGCTGCGGGAGGGAGCTCCATGGATTGAACTCCGGGAAGGAGGATATTCCGGTCGGGAAGGGAGATCAGGCCTAGGGGTATCGAAGTACCAGCCCTTAAGCCGTTTGCTGGCAGAGATTGAGGAGATGATCCGGGGCAGAAGAGAGGCGGCTGCAAATGAGGGAAGGACAACACTGATCGGAGTCATATCGGCAGCCGGAGGAAGCGGGAAGACAACAGTCTCTATCCAGCTTGCCAGACAGTTCGCATCCGAAGGAAAGCATGTAATTTACATCAGTCTTGAATCACTTCAGTCCAATATCTCAAGTGACGGAAGGGAAGAGATTGAGGCTGAGGGACGTCCGGGTTTGGCTCGGCTGTTATATGACTTGAAGGCAGCAGAAGAGAAGCATCAGAAGCCCCGTTATCCAATTAGTCACTATGTATATAGAAATGCTTTCTTGAGGGGCGACGCCTTTCCGGCATTGTATAACCTGAACGAGATGAAGGAGCTGGAGCGAAATGATGTTGTGGCATTGCTCAAATTCATTATCGAGAGCCGGAGTTATGATGCTGTAATTGTTGATACGGATTCCATTCCTGATCTTCGTATAGAGACCGTGATGGAAGAGGCGGACCAGCTTCTTTGGATTGTCGGTGAGAACCGGATCATATTGGACAAGACGGTAAAATGGCTGGCATTTCTGGAACGAACCAACCCGGGGCTATACAACGGGATTATAGGGAAATCGCTGTTTGTTGCCAATCGCACGACAGGAGAAGGCCTCCTTACTCTTCCTGAAAGAAACATCCCGATTTCGGCCGTATTGCCATGGATTCCAGCGTGGAATGGCTCAGCCGGATATGCCGACATTCAGCGGCAGGCGCCCGCATATCAACGAGATGTGATGAAATTGAGCAGATTGCTTCACGAGAATGAGAACTGGACGACTCCTGGCGGAAGGGAGAGCCCGGCATGATCGAAGATGAGCTCTTCCTGACACTGCGTCGAGAGATTCGCACTGGGCTTGATGTGACATCTGCCATGCAGGATGACCAGCTAATGGAGCATATCGAGCGGTATGTTCTTGGAGATGAACGGTTGACGGAGCTGACTTCAACGGCGAAGCGAAAATGGGTGCGCAGGCTGTACGATTCCTTCCGGGGGCTTGACGTACTGCAGCCGCTGATTGATGACCGAACCATCACCGAGATTATGATCAATGGTCATGAGGAGATTTTTATCGAGCAGGCAGGAGCGATCCGGCAGCTTACGGCGCAGTTCGAATCCAGAGAAAGGTTGGAGGATATTATTCAGAGCATTGTGTCGAATGTGAACCGGGTTGTCAATGAGTCGTCTCCAATTGTCGATGCCCGGTTGAAGGATGGCTCCCGTGTCAACATTGTACTCCCGCCAGTTTCACTTAAAGGACCGGCAATGACGATCCGGAAATTTCCCGAGCGGCCGTTATCTATGGATGATCTTGTGGCTAAGGGCTCGCTGGACACAGATACCGCTGAATGGTTAAAGAAGCTGATTTACGGCAAATTCAATATTTTTATCAGCGGCGGAACCGGGTCCGGGAAAACCACGTTTTTGAATGCTCTGTCCCAGTACATCCCTTCAGATGAACGGGTGATTACGATTGAGGACTCCGCAGAGCTGCAGATCGTAACGGTTCCCAACCTGGTCTCCTTAGAGACGCGGAATGCGAATACGGAAGGCAAAGGGGAAGTTACGGTCAGAGACCTGATCCGCTCCTCCCTCCGGATGCGCCCTAACCGCATTATTGTCGGGGAGGTTCGGGGGGCCGAGGCGCTTGATATGCTCCAGGCGATGAACACTGGCCATGACGGCAGTCTATCATGGGTATTGTGGTGTTGAAAAAGAATATTGAAATCAATGCCACAATACTTATAATGGGTCTCCATCATGGGTATTGTGGAAGTGAAGTTAATCAAGGTGCTTTTAATTGAATGATATATCTTGGATATAAGCATCAAAGAACTTGTTCTTTACTCCCTTTACATTTTTTAAATCTGTGTTAACTATAATTTCACCAAAAATGGTATAGATAAGTTCTTTCTTCTCCTGGTCATCGAAATATGACCAGCCTTCAGCTAGTCCAACCAGTTCTTCAATTCGAGGTATGCCAGAAAAAGCCTTTTGTTCTTGTACAATCCGCTGGCGAAGCTCCTTCTCACGCTCATCCTCTTCAGCCATCTTCTTACGAATTTCCTGCTTCCCTATCAAGCCTTCAACAAACATGTACTTCCATTTTTCTCGACGTTCAGCAACTTTTGAAAGTTCACGTTTGGCAACATCAATTTCACTGTTCTTTCTTCCTTCATCAGCAAATATCTTAATAGCCTCATCATTGAGCTTTTCCATATCTGCTTGGATTTGATTAATATACTGGAATACCAAGTGTTCAATATGTGTCTGACGAAACATAGGAAGATCACACGTTTTACTGTGATGACGGTTAGAGCAAATGTAATATTGAGAACGAACGGTTCCTTTGCTTGTAGTCCTTTTTGTCGTCATTCTACCAAACATAGCTGCTCCGCAACGACCACATCTTAATACACCACTGAACCAGTACGTTGCAATTGGACTAAAACCACCATTAGATTTGCGCCCCATATATGCTTTAAGTTCTTCATACTCTTCCAACGTAAAGATTGCTTCATGACTTCCTTTTCCATATACACATTTGACTCTTTCGTCTTTTTTACTGTTTACATACGTTCCAGCAGGCGTCTTAGAGCCAATCCTAATGATGCCCGCATAATAAGGGTTTTCTAATGTGTAGGCAACGGTAGCGTCAGTCCAATCCTTGCCTCTCCGCAGTTTACCAGCACGATTCATTCGCATGGCTACACTTTTGTATCCAAGACCGCTCATATATAGTTCTCTAACCTCACGGATCAGCTTGGCTTCTTCGGGAATAAGCTGCTCGTCTGGTGTGTATCCAAAGGGCCTAACCCCACCTGGTCTACGTCCCTCAGCAACCATCTGCTCTACACCAAATCTAACCCGCTCTGAGATGGTTCCACGTTCCCATTCAGCCATTGCGCCGACAAGAGTGATAAAGAACCTCCCCATTGCCGTTGTGGTCTCAAAAATCTCCGTAGCGCTTTTAAACTTCACGCTGTACAGGTCGAAAATCTTGAGCAGGGAGTGGAGGTCGCCTACAGAACGAGTGAGTCGATCTAGCTTATAAACCAATACGACATCAAATTTCTTGTTCTCCATGTCCTCTAGCATACGTTGCATACTAGGACGCTTCAGGTCTTTAGCTGAGTATCCGTCGTCAACGTAAAAATCGTATACAGTCCAATCTTGTGATTCTGCAAAGCTTATCAGCCTACTACGCTGTCCCTCGATACTAAATCCCTCTTCAGCCTGCATATCTGTTGATACACGGATATAGATCGCAACGCGCATTTATCTTTCTCCTCCTAGAGCGCACAGTGAATTAAACATACTCCATCTGTTTTTAGCTAGGTCAAGCGGAACAATAAACTCTTCAGCGATCCAGCGAATACCTTCATTGATGTAATTGATATGTGCAATATCGTCGTGATTGATCATATGAAGGGGTACAAGCAGATACTCAGCGAAGTGTGATGCTTGTATTTCATGGCGCTGGATATGCAATTTAGATATCTCCAGATGGGATGCTACATGCAAAACATGATGACACAACTCGTGTGCTACAGCCTGTCTCCACTCCGGAAGTGGTAATTGTTCATTTATATATAGTCCACTCCATCCTGATTTAGTGGGATGGGGGATGCAATGGCTACGAATTGGAGTCGGGAACACTTCGGCCTTACAAGCATAAGCGATAGCTTCAATGTCAATTTGATGCGGATAAAGAATACCAAGGTAATCTAAGAGCTTATTTATGTGCTGTTCTAAATTCATAAAACATCATCCTTTTTTCTTGTTGTTTGGGTGCAAATGCATTTAAACACGCGTTTAAATGGAACGTATGTTCTGTTTTTGCTGTAAAAGAAAAGCCCCAAAGGGCTATAGGCTTATTCGTCTTTCAAATCCCATGCAGAAGAAGTAGTGTCCTTTTCTGTTGGAGGTGCTTTCTTTCTCCTTTTGATCTCTTCATGCCAGTAGCGAATAATTTCCTCTTTTTCCTCCTTTGAAGCCTCTAGGAAGCCGTCAAAGAAAATTTGTTCAAGTAGAGGAAGATTTGATGTATCAAGAGATGTTTGAATGGTCCCGTCTTCTGAGTGGCGCGAACGTTCGTCGGAATTCCCAACCAGATAGTCTATGGAAACATTGAAAAAATCACTCAACAAGACCAAACGCTCTTTACGAGGTAAAGAAGAAATGGAAGATACCTCCAAGCGCCTGATTGATGCAGCTGGAATATCAGTTTTTTCAGCTAGCTGTTCCTGAGTTAAACCACGTTCTTGTCTAAGTTGCTTTAGTCTTTGTGCAAAACTCGGCATCTAATCACCACCTGAATCAATAGTACAACAAAATGTTCGTAAAATAAACGTTCAATAAATGAACAATTTTGTGTTGAATTATTCGTATTACGATTATATAATGAGAATATAAATCGAAAAACGATCATTAATGAAAGGGGAATCTCTATATATGAAACGTAATAATTTGGTATCTGCAAGAAAAAGTAAGGGATGGACACAGGATGAATTGGCTGCTCGAGTAGATATTTCTAGGGCATATCTTTCAAATATTGAACGTGGCGTATATTCTCCTTCCTTGAAAGTAGCTCAGCGTCTGTCGAGCATTTTGGGACTGAGTACCGACACCCTTTTTTTTAATGATAACGCTCGTTTATCGAGCTAAAATGTTTGTTTGGAGATGATTTTGTGAATATAAAAAGTCGAATTTCTCACAACCCAGGGCTGTCGGAAAAGGCTTGGGATAGATTGCACAAAATGCTGGCGGCTCTAAATATCAAATACGCTGCTGAAATTCAAGCAAATCGGAGATCAAATCAAGAAAAGGCGATCTGATATTAACTCAAAACTACTAAAGGAGGTACTCTGATGGGAGCAGCATTTGCAATTCAGGTTATGACTGGTAAAGAGAACAATGTTAAGAAACTGATGGATTGGGCGTTTGCTCGAAATGAATCCGCTCAAAATTGGATCAAGACTGTACATACATTCACGACAACAACTCGACGATTGCTCGGTCAGGGAAAGCTCGGAAAAGAGATTAAACGTGCTATTATGCCTGGTTATATTTTTATCGAAATGAACTATTCAGTTGATGATAATAACTGTTCGGCTCATTTACCTGCTGAAGTGTGGCATCTTATCAAGAGTATCCCCGGAGTATTAAAACAATTTACTGGTTCTGGACAAGTCATTGGAGCTGATGAGTTCCAAAAGATGCTTGGGCTGGAACCGGAAGAGCAACTGATTGAGATCGCAGTGCCTATTGAAGAAGCTTCTGGATCTGAGGAAGAAAAGGTTCAAGTCGATGAAGTCGAGAAAAATATGAAGAGTGCTCTACATGAAGTCAATATGGCCAAGACCAGTAAAGAGCGCGTACAAGCACTAAAAGCTTTGGATCTTGCTGAACAACAGATGAATGTATTGGTTGAAAAGGTTTATGAAGAGCCGGTTGGAGTAGTAGCGAAGGAACTGAGTGGCATTCAGCAGCTTAAGAACCGTATAGCTGAAAGGGTACGAGCATTTGTAAGAAATAGCAAGGAGATCGTGAGCTTTCCAAGGGCCTTTTTGAATCAAATTATATCTCCTACCGATCTTCAAAGCAAATGGCAGCAATCACCGCGATCATTGATAACCTTATTGTTTGAATATCTACGTGAGTCAGGTGCTAGTTGATGGAAACACCAATTTTCGAAACAAGTACGGGCCATGTGGTGTACTTTATTCATCCGCGTAACGGTAGCTTGAGTGAGGAAAACAACTTTGGTATAGCGCGTTGGCAACCTGAGAACGGCGGTGAGCCGTTTGCTATCAAAGGTAATCTATTCGGAGTAAACAAAGGTGAACGAATTGCTATACACGGCAATTGGGAGACTCATACCAAGTATGGGCAACAATTTGCAGTGGAACATTGGGAGCGGCCCCTACCTAAAACCAAAGATCAGATTGTTTCCTTTCTCAGTTCCAGATTTGTGAAGGGCTGTGGGAAGAAAACGGCTGAGCTGATTGTTCAGAAACTTGGTGATCAGACGCTTGAACGAATTATGCATGAAGGCGCCATCTGCTTGACAGGTATTAAGGGTATTGGAGCCAAGAGTGCAATTAAAATTGCAGATAGCATTAAAAGCAATTTTGAAGTTCAGCAGATTATGATGACGTTGTTGCCCTACGGCATTTCTACGGATACTGTAACAAAAATGTATAAGCAGTGGGGAAAAGAGTGCGTAGATATTGTCCGTCGTAATCCATACAAGTTAACTGAGATTCGGCTAATTGGGTTTCTTAAAGCCGATGAGATTGCAATGGCAATAGGCATTAGTATTGATTCACCCTACCGTCTGAACGCAGCGCTGCAACATGTTCTTGGTGAAATGTGCTATGGAGGCGGTCACTGCTTTGTCTTTGAGCGTGATCTGATTGAGCGTACTAAGGAGCTTTTAAGGGGAGTTTCAGAGCAGGATATTGAAATTGAACTTCAACTAATGGCAGCCCATGAACAAGTGATATGGGAAGATAATAAGATTTATCTGAAACCTCTGTATGTATATGAAAATAAACTTGCCCATAAGCTGGCTTGCATGGCAACCCGGAGTGGCGAAGCTATGCCTTTTTTAGAACCGATGATTCGTGAATATCAGCTACAGCAGGGAATTGTACTGGCTGAAAAGCAGCGTGAGGCAGTTAGAGAGATGTTCAGAAAGCAGTTGCTGATCATCACAGGAAATCCAGGCACTGGCAAAACCACTGTGGTTAAAGCTATGATTGATATCTATAAGAAGCATCATCCTGAAGCATCTATTGGGCTATGTGCGCCAACAGGACGTGCAGCACGCAAGCTTGGAGAACTGACAGGAATGGATTCCGAGACGATCCACACAACTCTTGGCTTTCGTCCTGGAGAAGAACCTATGTATAGTGAAGCGTTACCTCTGCCTTTTGATCTTATTTGTATTGACGAGGTATCTATGATGGATCTGCAGTTATCTTACTATTTTTTCAATGCTATTAGCACGAAAACTAAAGTGATTCTAATCGGAGATAGCGATCAACTTCCATCTGTTGGGCCAGGGAATGTCTTACGTGATGTTATTGCTGCTGGCGTTCCACATGTACGACTAACTGAAATCTTTCGCCAGGCACAAAAGAGCCAGATTATTACGAATGCCCATCGCATCAATCGTGGGATGGATATTGTAATTGATAAGAACAAAGATGACTTTTTCTTTATTGAACAATCTGTCCCGGAAAGAATCGGTCACTTAATTGTCCTTAGCGTGCTTCGCTTCTTGGATAAGGGCTATAAGTTAGAGGATATTCTAGTTCTAAGTCCAATGAAAAAAGGGGTTATTGGCACAGAGGAACTAAATAACGCATTGCAAGAGGCGGTAAATCCTCCATCGGATGAGAAAGTAGAATTTAAGGTGAGAAATCAGATATATCGTCAAGGGGACAAAATATTAAGACTAAAAAGGAATGACTATAAGAATAAAGTATTAAACGGAGACGTCGGGACTGTTGTTGGAATTGGTTTTCTTCGAGATTCGGAGGGGATTGAGACAGATGAGCAAGGATTAATATGTGAGTTTTATGGGAATAAAGTCACTCTTTCTAGAGAGGACTTGAATCATTTTGGATTGGGTTATGTTGCAACGATTCATAAAACAATTGGATGTGAAGCGCCTGTTGTGATTATGCCAGTGTCAACCGCTCACTATGCAATGTTGTTGAGAGAGAACTTTTATACTGGATTAACTAGAGCAAAACGTGTTTCAGCAATGATAGGAACTCGTAAAGCGCTTAGTATAGCTATAAGAAATAACAAGATGGCACAGCGTAGTACAGGGCTAAAGGAAAGAATCGAACAGTATATGAGAAAAATGAACAAAGGAACTTTTAAACAGGAGAGCTGCGGTCTATTAAAATTTCTTGTCTAATGGAATGATGCGGATGGGAGAGGTCAGATGTGCCAGAGAGTAGACCAGTTACGGCCAAGACAATGAAACTAAAGCGAGATTTGGATAAAGCTGAACTTCGAGCTAAACAAAGGGCAGAGGTTCAATTGGATGTAGTGAATGCGGAAGCAGCCAAGGCGAATGATAAAGGGTTTATGCTTGTAAAGAAGCCAGAAGCAAATAGAACTTTGTTTTCACAAAATATTTCGGAGAATATTGAATATCTGAATGAGAAGAAGTACTTGACTGGGGCAGAGAACTCTTTTGTATTTAAATTGGCCCCCTATCTTCAAACGAATACGAATGCGCTGACTGACCGGAAAACTGGTCAGTTTTTTAGTGTGTCTGATATTGCCAAGAAATTAGGGATTAGTCGTACAAATGCCAGCTTAATCATAGATGGTCTGCTCCATAAAGGAATTCTATATGAATTTGTAAATGCGGTTGAATGGAAAGTATACGGGCGCACGGTGACACAACGCCCCTTCTTTATGAATCCAGAGATTATTTGCTGCGGAGATAAGTCAAAACTTGATGCAGGTATTGTCGATTTGATGGTTCACTACAATATTTTGGAGAGGAAGGGGATCAAGTTGCCGATCAAGGCAGTGAGGTTGCCGAATGCTAGATACGGCAAGCTAATTAGCCGTAAGCAGTACTTGGAGATCCGAAAATTGACTAAGTAATTTTTTTGCAACCTTTCATTGGATGGGGGAAGTGTCGAATGGGGGTGTTAAGATTTGTTAACACCTGTGTTAAAGAATTTTAACACCCAAAATTGCCCGGAAACATTGATGCACCAAGGGTTTAGAGTGTTTTCGGGGAGGAGGTTTTTCTTACTCTTTATATATACAACTGCAGTTGTAGTCTCATTTTGCTTAAAGTTATGCGCACGCGCATGTGTTGTCTGGTAGAAAGAATGCTAGTGGAAATAATTTTTCAGTTGGCTAATCCTGCTACTTAAGCTTTTTCCAAATACCTTTTGTATAGGTGGCACGCTGGGTAAATGGGGCTGATGGGCATAAGGGGGGGATCATAAGAGCGTTACGCAGCTATGGTAGATCAGCCAGGACATAGGAGCGATCCCATCCCTAGCCCTGTCAGCCCCATATCTCAAAGCCTGTTATTGCACTAATGACCTAAACTATGAAGTAGAGTTGATAGATTATGGAACTTCAACCATTCTGTGTGATTTGCTTCTGTGATCTACCGAAACTGCGTCTATGTCCTGATTGCAAAAAAGGTTCAGGATCAATTGGAGGTTCACTGGGAGCAGCGGCGCCAAGATGAAATATCGAAGCTTGATGCAGATGTTGGTGATGCTGACGCGGCTAAGCGGTCTGGTGTGCTATTCGGTCAGTTGAACCCAAAAAATGGACATAATAAGGGTGTGTTTTCTATGATAGACATTGCTTTAATCATCGTAGCAACTATCAATATAACCTTTCAGATTGTAGCTTGGAGAAAGTGGAGAAATTTATATATAAAGAAAAGAAATATCATTTTTTTGATTAATATACTGTTATTGTTTGCTCTTATCATTAGGCTTTTTGTCTTAATTAGCATTAGTTTAGAACCGTTATTTCCACAAGCGGTAGTAGAGTAGAGCGCATTCCGATAAAAATTCCGTTCTTTAAAGGACAAAGAAGCGAAGGCAATTGGGTTTATGGCAGCCTGATAATAAGCGAAGATGCGGAAGAAGAATTCCAAGCGATCATAATTCCAAGAGTAAACAATGGCGTATTCACAAAAGAAGAAATTTCATACCCTATTTCCGTAAGCGACAGGGCCAACAGCCAGGGCACTTCGAATAGATGCACCGTGACAGCGCCATGCTACGGCCAACGGTGGGCGAACCGGCAATTTAGCGAAGGAGAAAGGTTAGATGAAACTTGAATACAGGCGTGAACCATTGAGAACGGGCTGAGTGGATCGACACTGATCCAAGTACAAATCTTTGTTGGTCCATATGGCCATCTTTTTTTCAGTAAGAGGAACAGAAGGGATTGAATTGAATGCAGGAACCAGTCGAGTTACAGGACATTTTGTTAACCTACAGCTTAAAAGATTGTAAAGAGTTATTTCAGTTGGTCAGTAGTGATCTATTCGATTACTCCGAGCTACCAAATGAATTGCAGAAATTCCATCGGGCTAGACTGTGGAGATGTTTGCTGGAGCGTATAGAGAAAGGGGATATCACTGTAATGTTTTGAATTCCAATTTAGGGTATACGTGTGCGCAGCATGAACAGTTCTTGAAGTGCCGGATGTGCAGGATGTCACTTTTGGCGAATAGGCTGAGGGCATAAGGGAGAGGGGAGGAACGATGGGTGCTACATAGGTATGGTGGCTACTGGCAGACATGGAGCCGTGACCCTCCCAACCAATCAGCCCAATGTCAAAAGGATATCATTCCTCTTATGATCATTTAACGAGTGAAAGTTTAGAGAATGTATCACTATGATGTCGTTTTTTTTCGATACAAGATTCCAAAATATATAGTACAATATACATAGTAATCCCAAAATATAGGAGGTACAAAGTTAAATGAAGAAGAAAATTCTATTGATTTCTTTTTTAGGAACCGTGTTTTTATCCTTTGCTGCGGGAGCTTCAGCGGCATCGACAATTGAGAAGATAACTGCAAGTTTGGACAATGGTATTTCTTTTCTCTTAAACGGGTCAACATGGGCACCGAAGGATGGGAATGGTAATAAAGCTGCTCCTATCATCTATCAAGGTACTACCTATGTCCCTCTACGTGCGGTAGCTGAAGCTGCAGGAGCTGAGGTTAACTTTGATGGAGCAAAGAAACAAATATCTATTGATATAAATGCGAATGAAGAAGCTACTACTGATGGACAGCGCCTTCCTTTCGACGAAAAAACAGTAACACATGTAAAGGGTTTTCATAGTAGTGGTATTACAAGATCCGAAGCGGACTTACTCTTTGGAGAGGTGCAATACAACGCTGCTTTTATCGTAAATGAGGTAAATGTGGCTAAGAAAGAGTTTGGGTTTACGGTAAAGGAAGGCACAAAGCAAATTGGTATTTTGATGGGATATAAAGATAATGAAGATGATCTGGATAGATCAGCCACATATAATATTACCGATTCCAAGGGAAGTTCGGTTGCTTCTGGTAAAATTGAGGACGGTAAAGTTCTTGGAAATGTGATTGTGACTAATGGGGAAACTGAGTTTACAGTTTCGTTTGAATCTGGGAGTACGAAAAGTGTAGGAGCAGGATATTTGATTTGGGATGAAAGTTGGATTGAAAACTAAATTTGAATAAAAGTTAAGCAAGCCTCTGACCAGATAAAAGGTCAGAGGCTTTTTGCTTTTTTAGAGAGTGAGGAAACTCTTAAAAAACAAGATGGAGGAATTTGATATGTCTGAAAATGTATTTAAAGTATCTTCGAAATCTCCGGTGAATGCATTGGCTGGGGCTGTGGCTGGTGGTATCCGAGATGGAAAGGTAAAGGTGGAGCTGCAAGCTGTTGGTGCAGCAGCCGTTAACCAGGCGCTGAAAGCTGTAGCCGTAGCTAGGGGTTATGTATCAGCACGGGGGATTAACTTAACTTGTACCCCTACTTTTGTAGATGTCGTGATCGAAGGGAAACAGAGAACGGCTATGAAGCTGATTGTCGAGTCTGGTAGCAACTGATAGCGTCAATTTCCTATGAGGGGGTGAAAGAATGTTCTTTGCTGATGAACAACACAAGGCTAACTTTCAGCGGATTGCGGCAAAGTTCCCAGAAGTGAAGAAAGCAAGGGATTATTGCGCTGCTTGTTATATTGGGGCATATCCAGAGATATATAAGTGTTTCTCATTGGAGAAGCAGAAGCATGGGCCTTTCGATTGGTATTTTGATTACATGGATGATCCAGCTGATTTTGTTAAACGAAGAGATCGTTGGAAAACGACAGGCGATACGGCTCCACTTACTGGGCAGACGCGACGGTTGGTCGAACTTGGCTTGAATCTTTGGAATGGTCATGATTTCAACCTGTCTGATGGGTTGAATACTTGGGATCGTGAACTATATCTTGTGGCGCTCCAAGCTATTGATTTGCGGCGTTCCTCACCGATCTTGTCATTAGCTCAGTAGAATGGAGGAATCGTTCATATGGAAGCATTAACGAAGGTTGAACAAATTCGAAGTAGAGAAAACATCCAGACCATACGTGAGGAATCTGGACATAGCTGTGAGTATATCGACTTTGTTACTGGAGAACGTTGCAGTCATCCAGCAGAGGGAGAGCCGCATCATATTCGTACTCGCGGAGCTGGCGGGGATGACCGCAGAGAAAATCTAATTCATTTGTGTGGTTGGCATCATAGGCTGTTTCATGATGGTAACTTGGACAGAAATGAATTAATAGCTATCGTTGCCAAACGCGAGGGAGTGACACCGGAGGAAGTGGCAGATATGTTGAAGCTGAGCTATCAGCCTCCTCCAGCCCAGCCAGCCCCTCAGCCCAATATAGAAGAACTATTACAAGCTTACATCCAGATCGACGAGCAAGAACAGGAGACACGGTTCGTCAAAGGTCAGCTTCTGGATGCAATGCTAACGGCTGGGGCAAAGCAAAAGTTCCTATCATCACAGATCGGTGTCAGCCCTGCTCAAATTAGGGAACTCGTGCATGTTTACCGTACATTTCCCACACCAGAATCTCGTATCCCTTCGCTCAGTTGGTATCACCACCGAGTAGCCAGTCATTCAAACGAGCCTGCTGTGCTATTGGTCAAAGCGAGTGATGAAGCTCTGAGTACGAGAGATTTAAGAAAGGCCATCTTAGAGCAGGAGGGATCTGGTGAGATTGTTAAACAAGAGGAAGATCGGGAACAAAAGAAGGCTCAACGATTATTGGTATCTGTAAAGAAGTTCCTGGATACAGGAAGTGCGGCTGCCAAGTGGCTTGAAAACGAATTAAAACAGTTATTTGAGGAGGAAGAAGATTGATTTTGGAAAATGTGCTTAATATGCTAGATCGTGATCATGCCAGACGAGTCAGCGAACTTTCAAAGTCACTGGCACGCCAGTTGGGGTTATGTGAGCATGAGATTCATCTTATCGGTCAGGGAGCCTTGTATCATGATATCGGGAAAATAGCTATCCCTACGTCCTTACTGGAATCGAAAGAAAAGTTTAATGAAGAGGAACGTAGGTTGATGCAACGACATGTTGAGTACGGCCTATCCATCTTGTCTGTACATACAGGTGAAGAGATGGAAGCGGCGAGGGAGATTATTGCCTCACATCATGAACGTTGGGACGGTCAGGGCTATCCTCATGGTCTAATGGGTGAAGAGATCCCGTTGTATGGTCGTATCGTTGCTGTATGTGATGTGTTTGATGCTCTATGTTCTGACAGGTCGTATAAGGCTGCATGGCCTGTAGGTAAAGCATTGGACTATATAAGAGGGCAAAGTGGAGAGACGTTTGATCCGAGAGTGACTGAGGCATTCATGCAGATGCTGGCAGAGGGTGTCGCAGTATGAACGGGGCTTCCCATTTAGTAGGTGGAGTGACCGCCGCAGTTGTGCTTGGCATCCACTCTCCAGCCCAGCTTGCTGTTGTAGCAGTTTCATCCTTACTGGCTGATATAGATCGTAATAATAGCTTGCTAGGGCGTTTTATTCCTGTTTTGCCGAGTATGCTGGAGTCTACTCTTGGAAAGCGGACATTGACACATAGCATCATATTTGGATTTTGTATATGGTTATTGCTTAGCGTTCATTCAAGCTGGCAATGGCCTTTTTTGATTGGTTATATATCACACCTCCTACTGGATGTCATTACGGGTAGGGTTGCTTTACTGTGGCCGCTTCCATGGAAATTCGGTATACCGCTTTTTGGTATACCTCCGATATTTGTGGAGACAGCAGCAGTGGCTGCTTGGGGAGCATGGATGGTACTAGGTGGCTACAGTTATTTTTATATCACTTAATGCAACGAAAAAATTAGAAGCTCCTGCATATTGTTGCGGGAGCTTTTTTGCTTTTATCGAGAAGATATGAAGGGAGGGGATCGCATGTTTGCAGGTTGGATTAGCAAAAAGTACGGCATTGCGTGGTCGGTGAGTAAGTTTCGGAAAGACAAACGAGTTGGAGTATGCAAATGAAGGAGGGCATCCAGTTGAAAAGACTTAAGCAAATTATTTTAGTCATGATGGCGGCGTTGTTATTTATGTTCAGTGCTGTCCCTGTTCAGAATTCTGTACATGCGCAGAGCATCAAGGAGAGAATTCAAGGCAGCCAAGGTAGTGAAGTATCTAATCTAGAAAAAAAGGTAGATGATTCTACTAGTGCGGGTGTAAGTATGGCACGGCGCATTTTTGTAACATTCACGGTTATTTTTGGATTGTGGCTTGCTATTTGCTATTTTAGAGCTGGATTTTCGCCAGATTCTTTACGTGAGACAAAAGGAAAAATTTTGTTCTTTATTCTTTTCTTAATTCTATCGTTTTGGACAGAAGACATCATAGGGGCGGCCTTCAAGCTGTTTGGTATAGACCTGTCCAAACTGTGAACTGTGAGGAATTAACTATGTGGGGACAATATCATCCGATACCGTTCAAAAGTGCAATTAAGGAAAAGTTCATTTCGATCTTTGGCATTGGCCTGAGTCTTAGCCAAGCGGCTTGGTGGACAGTTGGAGGATATCTATCTGTTCAGATGTCTAAGGTAGTTCCGCGCATTGGAACAGACTGGTTTTATTCAAGGCTTCACTACTCCATACCGTTCTTAATCTGCATGTATCTTTGCTATTTCAAACATACCGGGACTAACCTCCCGGTATGGAAATACTATTATTTAATACTCCGCTTGAGACTCCGAAATAGAAAATTTTTGTATAGGAAAGGAGGAGCGTGAATTGACTTTTATATTCATTTTAGCTCTAGTGGCAGCAGTGTTCTATTTCATGAAATATCAAAAAAGGGAGCAGCCACTTACCGTCCAAGACCTAATTGGAGCGAAAGCATCCAAAATTACCTGGGATGGACTTGCTCAAAACGGTAATCAATACCGTTTAGTGGTTGAAGTTGAACCTATCAACCTGGATAATGCCTCAATTGAGGAAAATAAAGCAGTGTGGCTTAACTTCCTTGGACTGATTAACACGATCTCGTTGCCGTATACCTTTGTCACGCAATCTCAACTCTTTGAAATGAAGGATTATACGGATGCTTACGGGCAGTCTGTTCATGAGCTTCCTGATGAATATCCGGATTTGAAGAAGTCGGGTGACTTGGTGAGACAATACTTGATAGAGAGTTTGGATCAAGGCACGATCAGAAACTTTCACGGCTATGTCATTTTCAATTACAACCCATTGAAGGCAGAAACAGGCGTAGTGGGGGCAGGAAAAGTGAATGCAATTTTGGACAAAGCGGCTCCTAAAAGGAATAGCTTATCTGAAGAAGAACAGTCCGAATTGGCACTGCAAGTATTAGAGGAAGCCGAGAGCATTTTATATGGTTTCTGTGAGCAAGTAGGAATGCGTTATCAGCGGCTTGATAAGGCAGGGATTTGGAATCACACCTATCAAACTTTACAGCGGGAGATGGCTCCACAAGCTCGGATGATCGATGCTATCCGGTCCGATAGTTTTAAACGGACGAAAGAATCGCTGACATTAAGAGAAATTGAACATGCGTAAAGGAACTTGGGCAGATGCTGTGAAAAAGGCCGGACATAATGAAGTTGATCAAGTACCCAATAGACCTGGAGTTTGCCCTTGTGGAAGTGTAAGTTTTTCACTAAGCTATTTAAGCGGTCGGCTTATTCGTACATGTAAAGCTTGTGGGGATAAATTAGCAGTATAAGAAGGTGGAATGGCAGTGTTCAATTTTAAATGGAATAAAAAAGGTGAGGGGCTGGAGCACGAAACTCAGCCCCTTCTTGATGTAGGAAAGGCAAGTGGAGCCGACTTCGCAGCCCCTTCCTTTGTGAGAGAAACGCTTCCTCAAGATATAAGCTCGAACCAAGTTAAACTTGATGACTATGCGGTGGAGGTCGGGGGAACTATTACGCCAGCCCGTTATTTCCGCAGTTTTTATGCTGAAATTTCTTCGGGAAATACATGGGCAGGGATGTTGGATTCTCTAATTCGTGGTGATCACGGTAGAGGGGATGTGGACTTGGCGATCCATATTCACCCATCCTCGAACGATCGGGAGCTGGATGAAATCGGTCGGCGGATTGCTGGGTTGTTATCTGATCTGGCCGATGAGAAGGACGTTCGTAAGATTGATGCTATGCGCGATGAGATCGCAGATTTGAAAGAGCGACAAAAACGCATTCGTTTGAATGTTGAACGCAGTTTCAGGGTCTCTATTCAGGTAATCGTAAGCGCCCCTGAATGGAAAGAACTCATGAAGCTGTGTCGCTCGCTTGTCCAGCGCTTTGCTGGGAAGTCGATTTATCTCCGTTCAGCCGATGGTCAGCAACTTGCGGCGCTGCAATCCGTATTGCCTACAGCCACGGCTACGACAGTTCCAAAAGAGCACGTCCTATCATTGGAAAGCTCTAACGTGGCTGATCTTTTCCCGTGGGGTGGAGGTAGTCTTAATCACCGCAGCGGTGTGGTAATTGGCAAGGATAGAATGGGAAGACCAGTATGGCTTGATAACTGGCATCACGAGTTGGCCAACTATAATATGTGTATCATTGGACGTTCAGGTGCAGGTAAAACGTTCGTTACTATGCTTGTCACTCATCGTTCTTCACATATAAGGAGACAAATAGGAATTATTGATTGGAAGGGTGAGTATGGTGACTTTCTTCGGGCTTTGGGTTGTCCATTTATTGAACTCCATGAACATTCAAAGCATCGAATTAACCCGTACGACGTTGATATTACAGAATTGGCCGATGGGACAAGGTTCGTTGACATTGAAGAGGCGGCAAACTCTGTACAAGCGCTGGCTTTCAAAATGATTTCTGTTTATGATCGTGCTGTTTTAACGGGTGAAGTTAAGGTATATATTGGACGTGCTATTAGGCAACAGTATGCAGAGTGCAATATAAGCACAGACCCTGAGAGTCTGTATACAACAGACCAGACAATGAAAGATGGTGTTTTTCGGACTGGCAAGACGAGAAAAGCAATGCCTGAATTAATTGGGTTATGGGAGAAAATGAATGCCCATAAAAGTGAAGCGATCCGAAAGGCAAGCGAGTTACTACAGCCATTTACCCGTAAGGGAGAAATGAGTTCATATTCAATATTTGATGGGCAGTCCAATGTAGAGTTGAAAAACGCACCTATTTTTGGATTTGCAATTAACCGCCTTGATCCAGAAATAATGCGACCAATAGGTCTATTCGTGACTGAACGTTGGATGATGGAACGTTGGGCGAAGAAGCATCCCGAGGTCAAGAAGCTCCTTATCATTGAGGAATGCCAGAATATTTTTTTGGATGAAGATTTTGGAGCGGTTTGGGCAGAGAGTGCATTTCGTGAGGGGCGTGCAACAAATACAGGGATTGTCCCTGTTACTCAGGGTTTGGAGGTATTTACTCGTTCTCAAGCTGGGATGGCCGCAATAAAAAATAGTCCAATCAAGATTATCGGTATTCAAGAGGCGCTGGATATTGATGCTGTTCGTGGGAAACTAGCATTAACTGAGGGTGAAGCAGACTTTTTGGTATATCAAGCTCGTAAAGGTGACATGCTCGTCAAAGTCGATAACCAATCGGCTATTGTACATGTAGATGCAGCTCCATTCGAGCATATGTTGTTTACCACAGACCCGAATGACCCATTATACGCTGAACGTAAAAGGTATATCAAGGAAAGGGCCCGAGGAACAGCGTAGGAAGGGAGGGATGAGATTTGCGCCGCGTTACGATAGTTGTATGTTTATTTCTAATGCTGGTTCACAGCTTTACCTTAGCTTCACCAGCTATGGCAGCCGATGAAAAGGGAGTGATCGGGAAGCAAGTCGAGGAATATTATTCGGATGAGGATAACAAGCCGGGCTTGATGGAACGAACCCTTTCTGATGTTCTTATTGGAGCAGCGAATTTTTTGATCAAAGCATTCGGGATGAAGGATGTAACTTTATTGGTTTTTGGAAAGAATCCTGATCCAACAAGTGATGGTTTTCTTCAGGGAGGGGATGCGGGAGACCTTCGTTCCGAGTTATACCTTGGGACTTTATCTGAGGGAATGATGAATGCAGTAGACGCGATCTATACCACATTTGAACGTTTTATACCATATCCTGTTGTCATCGCACTTCTACTGATGGCGTTCTTGTTACTATGGCATGGCTACACCGGAGAAGGGCGAACGAAAGCGAAGGATTACGCTACAGCCTTTGTTGTAGGCCTACTATCTGTTCGTTTTGGGGTGTATCTATGGAAATTCATAGCGTCCATAGTTAGTTGGTTTACAGATTTAATTTGGGCGGTTATGGTTGATTATGGCTTGAATCCAGGATTGTTTCTAAATACTGTTTGGGGGACAGGAGAAGCCGGATATGACGATATGGTTAGCTATCGAGGGTTTGTAGTTGCTGTCTTGGTATTATTAGCTGCATTTATGACAGCAAAGTTGAATTACGATTATACCATTCGATCAATTAATCTGATGTTACTTCTGGTCACATTCGTTGCATGTTGTATATTGACCTTGTTCCCACGTTACCGAAACGCTTTGCAAACATGGTGGGATCAATTTGTTGCCAATATGATATTGCCCTGTGCCCACGCCCTGGCTATAGGGCTATTTTTTTTGTTGCTTTATTTTAGTAGTGATGGTGTTTCGAATTGGGTGATTGTGGCGTACTTATTTGGATTTTCCTCTATACAAAATCTTGTTCAACGCCTTTTGGGGACTGAACAGCCAGATTCAAAAATGGGGAAGGCACTAGGTTTCGGTACATTACTTATGATGGGTAAAATGTTCTCTGGAAAAAAATCTAACGGAGCTAGTAACGGAAAGACGAGTGCGTCCAAAGAACATTCTGGAGGAGACGGTAGTGGCTCAATTGAGTCGATGGACGATATGACTGGTGAAGTTTCATCTATGCGATCAACAGGGGGTGCTTCCGGTTCATCTTCCAGCGTAATGTCTGGTGCAAAGCCGAATTTCAGGAATAGAGCAACAAATGTAAGTAAAAAGGTCGCAGGTTTCGCATTAAATCAAGGAGCAAAAGGAGTTGGGGCTGCATTAGGGGCTTCGATAGGATTGATGGCAGGAAGACCTGCCGAGGGTGCTTTTGTTGGTGGAGCGATTGGAGGGTTTACAGGAAAAGGAGTCGAGAAGGTAGGTCAAGGTGGCATGTGGTTAGGCAAAAAGGCATATTCAGGAATACAAAAATTAAACGGATTGAGCGCAGGGAACTCAGAATCAG
Source organism: Paenibacillus apis (assembly GCF_018333295.1). Taxonomy (NCBI): domain Bacteria; kingdom Bacillati; phylum Bacillota; class Bacilli; order Caryophanales; family Paenibacillaceae; genus Paenibacillus; species Paenibacillus apis. Next base: position 127,507 of record NZ_BORS01000006.1, on the reverse strand, counting down.
TCCCAGATGAAGATATTGGCAACGTTATGTCATCAGTATCTTACTATGAAGAAAAGCCAATGCAACGTTCAACAACCGTTGTAACTGAACAGCCTTTCAGACCAAGAGCAAAAGGTGGATCAGGAGTTATAAACGAAGGTGTAGTTATCAATGGTGGTAGATTCGACAAGGATTTAATAGTGACGGGTTCCACCTCTGATACTGAGCGTAAAGGTGAAGATACGAAAGCTGAAAGTACCAAAGTAGGAAGTACCATAAACCGGGGCGTCAGAATCAATGGTGGTAACTTTAAAGGAAACGTTATTGTAGATGAGGATGATGTCACGATTAAAGAAGGTGTGATAGATGCAGAAAAAATCAAAAATAAGAACGGCGAAACTGTATATTCATCAAGAGAGACCAAGGGGCCGACTCCTTCGCAATCTCCTTCTTCGGCGGCTCCAAAATCAGGACAGTCTACATCTCCCCCATCTGGAGGAAAACACTATAACTACCACGTTTAAAGGTTTATGGTGAAAATATGGATATTGAAAAGCTTTTAAAGCAGGGTGGCAAGTTGCTTCTTGATAAAGCGATTAAGGCGATACTAAAAGCAATTCTTCCCTACGCGATTACTATTGGAGGGATTGCACTTCTGCTATTTCTGGTCTATTTTATGATCTTCGAGCTTCCAAAGCAGTCAGTGATGGGGACGATCGATTCGGTTAAGGAGCGTACATCTGGTTTCTTCTATGGTACTAAAGAAAGTAAAGATGAACAATTGTTTGATGATTATCAAAAGATTGCCGACCGTTGGCACGAAGAATTAACAGCGGAGCAGGAAGTACAAGTTCAAAGCTACGCTTTGAATTGGCAGTGGCTGGCTCAGGTGGATCGTTCATTGAACGATCCTTCTTTTTTTAACACATTTTTAGATGAAAACGTCAAGGAAGTAGTGCTGAAACCAGAGAAGACTTTTGAAGAAGTACGCCCCAAGTTCACCTGGAAAAATTCTGAGATTATCACGGTGAAAGAGGTCTGTCTTCGAAATGAAGATGAGGAAGGCGAAGTTACGTACGAAAAGTCAACAGTGACTGAAAGTCAGCCCGTTCTTCTTCTGAAAAAGGCAGAGACAATTCAAAATGATTATCTTTATACCTACGTTTCAGAGACAACGACTGAAACGTCATCCTCTGCATGCGGTGAATTGACAACAACAATCACCCAAGACAAATTACAACGGATTGAACCAATGTTCAGTGAAGATTGGGAGCCATTAAGAGAGATTCTTCTTGCTCATGGTGCAAAGAGAGTAGAAGATCAGGATTTTCTCTTAGAATACTGGCTTTCGTATCTTTCAGATGGTGACGGGGAAGGGAATTCTCTAATTGGGTTTTCTCCAGTCGTAGGAGAATTAGTATGGCCGACAGAGGGGAGCAAGATTACATCCACTTTTGGCAGCCGAGTTCATCCAATCACAGGAATTATTAAACTGCATGCAGGTGTTGATATTGGAGTTCCAGTAGGTACGCCTGTATATGCTGCGAAGTCGGGGAAAGTGATTTTTGCTGATTACATGGGGAATGCAGGCAATGCGATCATGATTCAGCATGATGGCATGGAGACAAGATATTACCATCTGAATAAATTCAAGGTGGAATCGGGGCAAGAGGTCGAAGCAGGGGAAGAAATTGCAGAGTCGGGAAATACAGGTGGTTCAACAGGACCTCATTTGCACTTTGAGGTGAGAGTGAATGGAGATCCTGTCAATCCACTGGTTTATTTCGGTTATGAAGGATCCTCTGATATATTGGCCTATCGTCCTTTGGATATTCCTGTGTTACTTGAATGGTTAGGCAAAAAAGATTCTATGTTGGCTACACAAGAGATTTTAACAATGATAGACAATGCGGCTAAAGGTCAAGGAATTGACCCTTATTTGCTAATTGCCATAACAGGAGCAGAGCAGTCTTTTGTACCAAAGAGTAACAAGTATGCTGATAAAATAGTGAAAAATCCATGGAACGTTTTTGGAAGCTGGAAAGAGGGGAAGGGAGCAGATTTAACAACGAAGGAGGCTGCGGTAATTGCGGCCAAGACGATAGTAAAGCTTTCTAAGGGGAAACCATCTACAGTTGGTCCTATTGCCTGGTTAAGTGATCCTGATAATCCAAGTGGGGTATATGCAACGGGTTCTAATTGGGTGAAAAACGTGACCAGTATTTATCAGCAACTATCTGATTTGGGGAATTGACAGTTGTCTAAAGTTAAGATATTCTATTAATGTCCTTAGCGAAGCTATGTTTTAAAAACTGTAAATATATACCAATACAACAACCTCTATCTTAGGGGTTGTTTTTGTTATGCCATAAAAGGGAGGACGTACAAATGATTTCAAAAATTCAGGCGATAGTAATCACAATCCTTATACTGGTTGGCTGTGTTCCCTTTAGTGTTCATGCAGCATCTAGTGAAGCATCCTCAATAACTCAGGAGATTGTAGAAGGGTCTAAGGGGTTTAATCCCGAGGAAGTAGGAAGCCGCTTAAACAAGAAGGGAGAAGAACTTTTCGAAGCAGCTAGATCGGGGAGTAACTTCTATATCTATCTTGCACTGGCTGTTTTCCTGATTTTACTTATTGGCGGTTTGTTCTATAAGAAGCTGCTTTCAGTTGCTTTTCTACTCTTGTTTCTATCCATTATTGGATATCTGATCATCAATTTCTGGCCGCAGATATTTGATACGGTTGTGTCTATCTTGGATTGGCTGTTCGATAAGGGAGGAAGTAACGGTGAAGCTGCACTTGGTGTTTGATCTGTCGATTTTAACTCCGCTTGTCGGAGCGCTAGAAGGACATGGACATTCTATTACTGGTACTGATGTCACACTTGAGCAGTTTGCCGTTGCTGCATCGGCAGGGCAGGTAGATGCAGAAATCGCGATTGTCGATGGAGGCTTGGGAGTTATACGTAGACAGGATTGTGTAACCCTCCTTAAAGAGGTGCGCATGCGCGTACCTGATATGCGGCTAATTGTCATCTTGCCTGAATTAGATAGCGAGTGGCAACGAAGTTTAGGAATGTATGGTATATACGATGTTTATGCCGCTGAACAATTTGGAATAGAGGACATACAAAAATGGATTCAAACTAAGAAGACACTTGCGGACATTCCGGGCTTCAGTGTTGATATGCCTGAGTTACCTCAGAATCAGAAAAATGTAACCAAGAAAGTTGGATTCTCACTGGAGAAGAATAAAGGGAAGATCCAAACTTTATTGGCTGACTGGACAAAGGGATTCAAGCGTAGTGAGAAGGATGTTAATCCGGATGAAAGCGAAAGTATAGAGGCGGAAAGTCATGAGGTAACAGAGCATTTAGAAAGCTTGGTTGATGCGAAGATAGAAGAAGTACAGGAACATGCAGAGACAGATGAGTCGAAGAAACCTGTTCTCCAGCCAGAACCGCAACCAAATTACCAAGTGTCCCAGCCCTTTATTGTCGCTGTTGGAGGATTGGCGAATAGAAGTGGAAACACACACACAGCTATCCAGATTGCCTATGAGACAGCGAGCAAGGGATTGAAAACGGCTTTTGTTGAATATAGAAATAGGCCACGGCCATCAGACATCGTGAGTTTTGCTACAGATTTTGACGGTTTAAAATTTAAGTGCCAGGGTATTGATTTCTTCCCTAACCGTTCACCATTTGATGTAACTGAAGTTTATACATTAGGATATGACTCAGTTATTCTTGACCTGGGTGTATTAGTGGATGAGAATGAAGATAGGTTGGAGATGAACTCAGCCGCACAGGAATTTTTGCGTTGCCAATTTCAATTTATTACCCTGTCAGCTGCTCCCTGGGACTTGCACTATATTGTCCAACATCTTAACGAACTCTCTGTTCTCTTGAGAAAATCATCATTCATCATTAACTATGCAGATGAAGACATGATCAAGGAATTTAGAGAGATGTTCCCTGCTATAACCTCTATTATGAATCCTCTAGAGGCTAATCCATTTACGGATTCAGGGGAACTTGCTTATTGGCTGGAACGGCCTAAAGAGAAAAGAAAACGATGGTTTGTACAGTAAAGGAAGCCTCTGCTCATTTTTTTGGGCGGGGGCTTTTTTTGTAACTATTGAAGGGAACGTTTATTCCCTATGAATTTATAAGGAGAGGAGACATGTCTAGAGATGTTTAGAAGAAAGACAGAAAAAGAACCTGCACGCTCAGCGAAAGGCGTTATGGTGGCACTGTGGAACCCGGCGGGTACGGATTCATCGTCGCTCTTAGAAAGGCTATTGAATCACGTCAAAAAGCGAGAAGAAACGGCTGTAGTCGTTGAGCTTCCTTGCCTGGGTTTGCCGCGAGTGGCATATCGCATGGGGGTGTCGGAACTGGAGCATGCCCAAACAGTGGATCAATTGCTGATTGACTATGATCGAGGAATGTTGCAGGGCATTCATCAGTATTTGCAGCACTTCGAAGGTTTCGATGGACTACTCATTCAGCCCAAAAGTAAACCAGATAGTTCTACGTTGATTAAGCTTCAGCAGGACAAAACGTTGAGTGAATTGCCAGCGTATTTGAAAGTTCATTTGTCAGGCTATCACTACATCTTTGTGGTCCTACAAGGTCAATTGATTCATCCAATGACCTTCTTCGCATTGCGGGAAGCTGATCATGATGTGTTAAACATGAATGAACCAGTTGAAATTATCCGTACCTATGCAGCCTGCAAAGCTCTGAGACAGGACTACGATGTGCAGAATGTAAGCTTATTTAGTAACGAGTTTAGAAATAGTGACTTTAAGGAAGAACCTATTCTAAGCCGTCCAGAACAACTATTTACAAGATGGGAGGGTGAAGAGAATGGCTATCGGATTGATCAATCCGGCAGAGTACGTACAGTACCGTCGGCCTGATATCAAAATGACCAGTGCACGTAGTAAGACGGACGATGAGAATTTGAAATCATTGCTTGAGCGCACGCAACAATACCTTATCACTAACTACAACGATGAATTTGTCCGGGCAATTATAGATGAGCAAGCAAGGAATAGGGTCAAGTACCACATTTCGGACTTCATTCGTGATCAACGTGATTTGAAGTTTAGCATGGATATTGGTGAGGTCATCGATTATATCCGTACTGAAATTACGGAAATGGGAGTGTTGCAGCCAGCGTTAGATGATCCGGCTATTAGCAGCATAGAGATCAATGGCCCTACGGAAGTAATCGTTGAGCGTAATGGTTTTTCCGAGCATATGACGGAAATCAAGTTCCGAGACAATGACCATATTTATCAAACCATTGATAAAATGCTGATGCCTATTGGGAAGACGCTCACTGCAAACGAACCTGTCATCGATGCTAATTATCGTGGATTTCGTATCAATGTCATTATGGATGTGAGCCGCGGAGGGGTAAGTACACGTAGCCCAATAATCTCTATCCGCAAATTTCCTCCAGATGTATATTCTGATGAGGATTGCATCAAGTATGGAAATCTATCACAGGAAATTGCAGACTTTCTAGCTGACATACTACCGCATGGGGTTAACACGATTATTGTAGGAAGTACTAACAGTGGTAAGACAAGCCAACTTATACGATTTCCTAAATACTATGATAAGCTGACACGTTTTTTTTGTATTGAAGATTCTCAAGAAATGTTGTTAAAGGCAAAAACAACTTATCAGGATTACCCCAATATTGCATCTGTTATTGTGAAAGATCATGAAGATGTACGAAAGGCCTTTCCAATACCGAAATTGGTTAAAACCAGTCTTCGTCAGAATCCTAATGTTATCTTAATTGGGGAAATAAGAGACGAAGAGGCAGCTAAGCAAGCAATTGTTGCAGCCCTTACAGGACATATTGTTCATCTTACGGAACATGCGGATGGGGCTGAGGAAGCGCTTATACGTATGTTAGAGTTAGCAGGGAATAATCGGATCGCTGCATCTCAAATCGTTACATCATTCCATTTAGTTATGTATCAGCAATATGAGAAAGCAACAGGGAAACGGGTTGTTTTTGAAATAGCTGAAATTATTGGCTTTGAGGATGCCGAACGTCCAATTGTGAATCCAATTTTCAAGTATGACGTAGAGAGCCGTGAATTTAACCATGTGGGTAAGCTAAAAAGATTAAAAAGCAAATTAATAGGTAAAGGCGCACCTAAAGAGGTTATCGCTCGTTGGTGTGAGGAGGAGTGAGTAATGTCAGTATGGGTCAGTTACATTTACTTTTTCGTCTTGGCTGTCGCTACATTAATTTTAACCATTCCTAAGGCTAACTCAGGTAGCAGTTTCACACTTTCTAAGTTTTTGGGATATGAAAAGGTAAAGAAAGAAGCGGAGACAGTTGGGTGGTCACTCACCTTTCGAGAATTTATTTTTCTGATTCTGTTCTCCATAGGCTTGATAGGAGTAATTGCCTTGTTTACAGGTAACTACTTTTTTATTGCTTTGGGTGCGGTGCTATCCTTTACGCTCCCGAGAACGATTGTCCTAAAAGTGAAAAGGAAAATCAGACAAAATGTTTTGTTTGATCTTCCTTCAAATTTACGGCTGTTTATCAGTAAACTGACCGATTTTCCAAATATCCAGAAAGCTTTAGAGAATGCAGTGCTTGATATGGATGGTGTCACAAAGCCGGTCTTTGAAAAGGCATCGAAACAATTACGTGTGGGGCTTCCGATTGATCGCGTGTTTGAGGAAATGCTGGGCGAACTGAAGATCAGAAAAATGGAAGACTTTTTGGACAAGCTCAGAATGGCTCAAATGGAAGGTTTCCATCCCGAATCTTTAGATAGCCTTAAAGAGACTGTAGATGAAATCGGGGAAGATATCACACAGATTCAGGAGCTAGATATTGAAGCGAAAAGTAAACGGAAGCAACTCTTTACGGTGATTGGTATGGCTTGGATGATGCCGGTGATGATGAGTTTTATGAACAATGGTAATGCAAACGTCTTTTTGAATACGGTACATGGTCAAATTTATATTGTTTCCTTTGCAGCTGCAACGCTGTTTTCAATAGGAAAAGGCGATGATTACTTGTCGCTTAATCTAGACAAAATCTAAAAGGGGGGATGTCCATTGATTGTATCTAATATCTTGCTGTTTCTGTCTATCATGCTACTTACTGGATTGGCTATGAAAATCCTTTTACCGGGCTTTGACCTGGAGAAGCGCTATGCGAACCAGGCAACGTTACTCCAGAAGAATCACAGGGAATTACGGCAACTGAAGATGGACCCCGTTACGGTCTTTCTTGCAGATAGGATTATGCCCAAATTGCTTAATATTCAACTTCCTATTTTTAACGGGAAACTCCGACGAATGTACAATTTGCTTGGGAAAGAAAACACTTTTGAGGAAGAGCTTGCTGACAAAGCGGTTAAATCGCTTGCCGGGAGTCTTCCTTTTTTAGTGCTTCCTTTTCTGCTCGATCTTCCAGTTCTGTTTTTAGCCATACCGTTGGCTGTAGCTGTGTTCTTTTTTGCGCAGGTTGGTGAGATAACCAAGGCTTATAAGCGCAGGCAGGATGAAATCACAAGGGATTTACCACAGCTTATAAGTAAAATGATGATTGCCCTGGAAACAGGGAAATCTTTCATGATAACGATTCAGCGCTTGGCAGAAACGAGCGGACCACGGATGAAGAAGATGCTGGCACGGCTCAATGCCAATATTCGCATTATGAAACTTACCGATGCCGTAGACCTATTTGCGGCTGAAACCGATGTTCCGGTTATGCGCGACTTTGCGGCTGCTGTGAAAATTGGGGTCAATAGCGGCTATGGAGAAGCAAAGAAATACTTCGACAGTATTAAGGGTGATCTCCGAAAGCTCCGGCTGGCTGCATTAAAGGAAGTTACTCGAAGCCAGCCTCAAAAGATCAAGATGCTATATGTTTTGGTGGCAATCCATGCTTTCGCAGCTGTCATTATTGCGTTTATCGATACTCTCTCACAAGTTCAAAATTTATAAAAAATACGGAGGTAGTTTGTAATGAAAAAACTTTTAAATAGAGTGGTAAATTGGAAAAATGGTTGGGCTGGGAAGTTGGCAGTTCGTACCGAGGCTGTTGTACTACGACTTGCAAGACCGTTACAGAATCAGAATGGCGCAACTATCGTTGAAATCTTAGGTTATGCTCTCATTGCGGTACTTGCCATAGTGGTTGTTTGGGGACTTATTAAAGGATGGTTGCCTACTTTTTGGCAGTCTATTACTGGTAGATTAGATAACCTCTCCTGATGCTTGATATTTGAAAGTCCGGGGAGGAGGGACAAACTTGAAATTGAACAGATGGTCAGTTCCGTTAAGAAATAATCGCGGGGCTGTGGGATCTATCCCACTTATGTTTTTTATGCTGGTTGCAGCCATATTTCTCTACCTTGGAATCGACCTGTACGGCTACATCGTACAACAGCAGAAGTTGACTGTAGCCACGAATGAATTGCTTGAAATCGTAAAGGCGGAAAATGGCTATGACAGTATTAATAGAGAGCAATTTGATAAGCTTGTGCAAAAATCAGGCATTGATCCAGCTAAGGTAAGTCTTTCAGCAACACCCAAGCAGGTTGAACGTGGTGGCACTGTTGTTGTTGAAGCAAGAATGGTATATGAGTGTATCGGCCTGAAGCCATTAGGGAAGACGGTAGAGCTTCCGATCCGTGTAAAACAAGATGGCTTGGCTCGTACATTCTTCCGATGATGATAAGGAAGTGATGGAATATATGTTCCGAAATCTGGCGCTGATATTATTCGGCGCCTTTGCTTTGTATTTTCTTGCTGATTTTCTTGTAGTGTACAATGCTCACATCAAAATCGAAAAGGCGGTAGAGCAGGCGTTAGATGGAGCGATTATTGCCAGTACAAAAGAAACAGACAATCAGCGAGGTCGCTTGGCGATAAATGAATCTTTAGCAAAAGGTGCAACTCACAGCATTTTAAGAAGCAACTTAAAGTTAGATGTCACCTTGTCAAACGACTTTTTTTCGGATAGTAGCTTGTCGGTATCACTGGCTTATTTAGGTACAGTCCCGAGAATTGAAGCTCAGTTTGATACTCGTGTGAAGCTCGTTGCAGGTAAGATTTTCGGATTGGAATCTTACCCATTGACAGTTAAGCGTCATACGCCATATCTTGGTGAATTTAAGTAGGGAGTGAATACAGTTTGAAGAAATTATGGAACAAAGTCACGCGGCGATTGCTGATCGTGTTTATCGCCTTGATATTGGCAGGGGCAGCCGTTGCTATTCAAAGCAGCATTGTTAATAAGCAGGTGACAACAGAGCTTGTTTATGTGGCTGTAGACGATTTAACGCCGTACAGTTTAGTGGAGGGTAAGCTTGTACAACGCAAGGTTGTTAGGAGTGAGGTGCCTGAGGATGCGATCCGAGACTTAAAGGAACTCGAAGGAGAGTCTTGGGTTACAACAGAGATTGGGATTCCGAAAGGAATACCAGTCTCTAAATCCATGCTTCTTACAGCGAAGAACAGCAAGTACGGTGAAAGCCTAGAGCTAAGAGACGGAGCGATGTTTGTTGGCGTTCAGACAGACCAAGTAAAAAGTGCTGGCGACATGATTAAGCCAGGAACTGTGGCTGACGCTTACGTTTATATCAAAGGGGCAGAAAGAGAACCATCTCGTCTGGTTACTCCTGACGATGATCCGCTACTGAAGGGGCTTTTAATTAAAGACCGTCAGAACCAGAACGGTTATGAGCCTCAGAGAGAAGGAACGGGCAATCAAAATCCGATCCCAGCCATTGCTGTGGTGGAAACAACTAATCCCAAGGTAGCGGCAGCCCTGATTCATTATCAAGAAGAAGGCGAGATTTATTTTACTCCTACAAGTGTAGAGATCAGTAGTGAATTGAATTTACAAATTCAAGAGGAGCAAGAACAAGAGTTTGGCGATATTTCTACAGGCACTGAGCCTCCTATACAATAGGGGGCTTTTGTGATTCCGATAAAGATTGGAGGGCTTAAAGTGAGCAGTATTAAAAGAATACTGAGTATGATGTTGGCAGTCGCCATTGTGATCTCGGGGTTTTTGCTTCCGCCAAAAGCATCGGCTGCACCAGTCCGTGTCACAGTCTGGGACAAGTATGACACAAAGATGATCTGGACTGACGGCGAGTGGGAATCCCAAGGTTTTAGCGGTGGCTCTGCCTATGGATATAGGGATTACCGAATCAGCAACGGTCAATTCGAACTTTATGGAGATAAGGGTTTTAGCGAAAATGGATCGTATGTATACGAACGTTGGAACGGCATGCTTGCTAGATATTCATCGGCGGTCGATTTGATTAACGGTAATTGGCAATCTGGCTTTTACTGGTGGACACAACGCTATCCTGTACAAAAAAAAGTTCGTGGCGATTTAATACAGTCCAATTTGGTAGGAGCATATCCAGATAACGGCCTTCATTCTGATGGATACTGGTACACCAAAAAGACAATTAGTAACAATGTACCCACAATATCTATTAGTAATTCTGTAGATAAAACACTCTATAACGATGGTGGAACTTTCAGCATATCTGGGACTGCACAAGACCTGGACAATGACAACATCACAGTGTCAGCTACAATTGGTGGCGTCACTAAGTCTACTGTGCTGACTGGCACATCAACAGCTAAAACATGGACGCTGACCTGGTCTGGCAGCGAGCTGCCGGTGGGTGTATATACTAGCCCAACTGTCATGGCTGCGGACGGTAAATCAGAGTCTTCGACAGCTTACAACGGCAAGCTGGTGATTAACGCTCAGGTCTACTATTTCTGGAGTATGTTTACTACAAAAGCTGCTACAGGGTGGTACGTAGACCGAGATGCAACCGCGTCAGAGGTATACAATAAAAGTATTAAGACTTATTACCAAGAGGATCAGTCCCAAGGGTATATTCAAGCCCTTGATGTGTATAATCGTGGTGATCATACGGGCAAGCGTGTAGATCAAAATCTAGATGGTCGTTTAGGATTTGGCGGTCAATTAGACGCGGGTATTATGAATAGATATTACAAGGATTTTACTTGGCAGGGAGTCCTATATCCTTATATAAAATTCACCTATTTTTCGTACGAGGGGAAAGGCAGGGTTTCTGTCTCCGAAGTAACGGGGAAGGTGAGTAAGGAGAAAGGGACGTTAGTACAAGCCAACATCAAGGCAGCTCAAGGTACGTACCCGGATGATGGTCTTCATACTGATGGATATTGGTACGTTAAATCTGGTGCAGTCCCTAACAACATGCCAGTGCTTGCCGTAACCTCCAGCGGTAACAAGTCAATTAACCTTAAGCAAGGACAAGACACGTTTACAGTATCGGGTAGAATCTCTGATGCCGATAATGATACGGTTCGAGTCTATGCAGAAATTGGGGGCGTGCTGAAAGAAGCGGCTATATCAAATACGACATCCACCAAGACCTGGACTTTGACATTTCGGACTTCCGAGTTTGTCCAAGGCGGTACTTTTAATGGCATTACCGTTACAGCTGATGATGGCCGCGGTGGAGTGGCGACGGCTACCTACTCAGGTACACTGACGGTAGATAAAACGCCACTGTTTTATTGGGACAAATACACGTCTCGTGAAGCCTACGTGCTATCAACCTGGGAATATGAAACATGGAACCAACTTACCGAAATAGACGGTTATGAAGACTACGCCATTGATGTAGGTAATCGAGTCTTTGTCCCTCAAGGTAAGAAAAGTTCAACACATCTACTTGGCCCATATCGTTATGAAATAACCAACAACGGGAAAATAATACGAAGATACTCATTGACTAATGGTTATTTAGGATACAATACCGTGACCACAAATATTGATATCCGTAAATTCGAAACGAACGGTCAAAAAGAAAAAGGTAGCTTACTTGAATCAAATATATTGGATTTAGACGGAACTTATCCAAATAACGGGATTCATACTGACGGTTACTGGTACGTCAAAAAGGCAACGAACAATTTGTTTCCGGTGCTTTCCGTCGATAATTCGGATATTACGATCAACCAGTCAGCAACAAAAGTAATTTTAAGCGGTACAGTATCCGACTCAGATGGAGATTCGGTCACTATAACAGCTACGTTAGCTGGAGTAGATAAATCAACCGTCGTTGTAGGATCTGGTTCATGGCAGTTGGAATGGACAACTTCTGAGGTTCCTGAAGGTATCTATTCCGGATTAACCATTACTGGAAATGATGGAAACGAGGGTATCGACACGATAACCTATGCAGGTACGATCATCGTTGATAAAACAGCACCGTTCATTACTGTCACACCAGATCAGCAAACTTGGACAAGCGATCCGATCAACTTGTCTATACAATGGTCGGATAGTTTATCAGGGGTCGATGCCAATGAACGCAAATATAAGTTGAGTACTTCTCAGGCAACTCCTGCCAGTTGGGATACTGCCGACACTAATCAGTTGGACCTGAATATTCCTGGGGAGGGTGAATGGTATTTTCATGCTAAAGCCTTAGATATTGCTGGCAACGAAGCAACCATTGTTGTCGGACCGTTCCAATACCAAGAGCAGCCAACGGTCCCTACACTAAAGGCGAACAGTGTCGGAACTGATTGGGCTGAAGTAGGTTGGTCGCTGCCCAGCGGTTCTTTTGGGCACGGTTATCAGTATGAAGTGCAGAATACTGTGACTGGCCGATCATGGACAGTGGACTATCCAACAGATCAAGTCAGGGAAGAAGGCTTAAGCGCTGGCACAACTTATCAATATCGTATAAAGGCGAAGAACCACGTGGGAGAAAGAGATTGGAGTGAACAGTTTGAAGTGCTCACTCTTCCGGCAGCTGTAGAAGATTTAAAGGTTGCGTTTGTGCCAAACACGAGTGGTACAGTCAATGTATCATTTGAAACAGTGGAGTCCGCTGAAAGCTATTTGCTCACTATTAAAAAGGGAGCGGATCTCGTTTATGAGGAGGAGCTTGCAGCCGCTGGAACTCATCAAGTAACAGGACTAGAAGGCGGCAAGCAGTATACAGCAACTGTTACAGCTAAAAACGCGAGTGGCTCCGGTCAGAGCAGCGTACTTGGCTTTTTATCTCTTCCGGCAGCTCCGGGCGAATTCCAATCTGCTCAGATTAGGGAAACAGAAGTGGAGTTGTCATGGAATGCCTCGCCAACCGCATCGCTGTATGAGCTTCTGCGTGATGCCGTAAGTCGATATAGCGGGCTGGACTTGTCATATATAGACACGGGATTGGAAAGCGGCACTGAATACGATTACTCCATTTCGGCTACAAATGAATCGGGTTTTGGGGACATCGCTTACCTTAATGGAGTTCTTACGCTGCCGGGTAAGGTAGTGTTGACAGCGAAAAAAATCGAAAAGGATGTCGTGAGCTTTACTATTGAGCCGGTTCGTGGAGCTGGGCATTATGTGATCATGGTGAACGGTGTGAAGGAGAAGGAACTTGCTCCTGAGACAACTCAATTTGAAATTGACTCATTGTCACCAGGAACTGAATACACGTTTGAAGTCTATGCGGAAAATCGAAGCGGAACTGGCGTAGCCGACAGAGTGACAGTCCGCACTTTGCCGGATAAACCGGACGAAGTGATGATCTCCGATATTGGTGAGACAACGGCGAAGCTAAGTTGGCAGCCAGTACAAGGAGCGGACAAATATAAGGTAACTGTAACCGATGACGTGTACTTCGAGACATCCAGCACTGATGTATTGCTCAATGAGTTGCTGGAGGGTACAACTTATCAGCCGAAGGTGCAAGCAGGTAATGCTTCGGGATATGGGGAGGCTGCTGTGGAGACTTTCTTGACGCTGCCAGCCAGCCCGAATGTGCAATTGAAGAGTGTTCAGGCCAATCAGTTTACCTTGGCTTGGGATGAGGTTGCTAGCGCTCAAAAATATGCCGTTTATAACGAAACAGGCGAGCTAATTGGAGATGTGGAGGGGACAGAATTCTCTGTCACAAACTTGAAGCCCGGTCAAACTCGTACTGTTTATGTATCAGCCATGAATGAGACTGGCGAGGGTAAGAAAGCTGGATTTACGCAACGGACGCTTCCTGCGAGTTGGGCTATTGATCCGGACGACCCGGAAGCTAGCCGTCCGATCACTATTGGGGATCGGGGTGAGCACTCTGTAGTTATCATCGTCAATCCTGTAGAGGGTGCGGATCAGTACAAAATTGTTGATGGCGGAGGGAATGTTATTGGCATCATCACAGTCCCTGAGACGGCCAAGGAGATTGATGGTCTGGAAAGCGCGAAGGAATACGCAGACTGGACGATCATCCCGATTAATGATGCGGGTGAAGGACAAGCAGCCCCGGTTCCACCGTTTGTAACGCTTCCTTCTACTGACTTTACTGTGTCGGTAGTTGATCCAACTACATCGTCACTGACCATCAGTATCGACAGCCAGCTAATCAATGAAGTCTTTGTTTATGCAATGGGTGGCAAAGAACTGCACCGTGGTAAGGAGAAAACTTTTACCGCGAGCAATTTGTCGGCGAACAAGAGCCATACGTTTACTGTGTGGGCAGAGAACAGCGCTGGTGATAAAACTGAACCTAAATCAGTAACTGGCCAGACCCTGCCAGTACCATCATCGGGCGGATCAGACACTGGCGGCGGTGGAAGTAGTGACCTGAAACCTGAGGAATCAGGTAAAGAGAATGAACCGACGAATACAAATTCGGGAGATTCGCAAGATTACAAGAACAAGTCTGGCTTCCAGGACATTGACCGGAGTTTTGCGAAAGACGAGATCCTTGCTCTCTATGACAAGGGCATCGTCAAAGGAGTATCTGATTCTAAATTTGAGCCGGATCGGCAAGTGACTCGCGTAGAGTTTGCATCAATGCTCGTACGCGCTTTGGAGCTTCAGGAGGCTTCTGATGATGCCCTCACCTTTGAGGACGTGCAACGGACAGCCTGGTACGCACCGGAGCTTTCAGCAGCCGTATTAAACGGTGTGGCCAAAGGAATTAGCGCGAAAGAATTCCGGCCATTCGACCCGATTACAAGGGAGCAAGCGGCTAAGATGATTGCTAATGCTGCTTATAAAGAAAACGTGCCCGCAGCTCAAGCCAGCTTTAAGGATGAGGAATTGATTGCAGTTTGGGCCAAACCAGAGGTGGCAGCCCTTACCGCAGAGCAAGTCATTAATGGTTATCCTGATCAGACATTTAAGCCGAAGCGTGACTTGACGCGGGCTGAATGTGCTGCACTAATCTATCGTGCGTTGGGCATACTGAATTAGTTGACATCTGATTAATGGGTGGATAATATAGTATTAATCGAATATTTTCAAAAAGCGGAAGCACCGCTTCGAATAAATGGGGGAAACCCTTTATTTGGAGCGGTGCTTTTTTCGTTCATATAGGAGGGGACGATGAGCATTTTCTGATATATCCGATAGATATTTAACTTTGGAGGTTAGAAAAATGTATCAATACTGTTTGGACTTTTTCAGTAAGGAAAAGAATGTTTTTGAAAGAGGGCAGTTTCGGCAGATCATGAATTTAGGGATTTATGAAAGTCCCGTTGAATTGCATACTGGAGAAGTTGTAGTTTTAAGTGAGGAAGTTTGGGATCAAATTAGAATGGAGTTTCCAGAGGCTAGAAGTCCTCAAATGTGGGTTGGTGGAGTTATTCATTATGTGCCTGATAACTCGTTGCCGACAGTGTACATTCAAGTAAAACGACCGTAAATGACACCAGCTATTAAAATGGAATAAGTAGGTAAAAAAAGGAGCCAGTGAATCGGCTCCTTATTTCAATTGCTTTGTTGTTACAAGGGTAATCTTTTTACCATCGCTTACCGCTGTGATAGTGCCTTGTTTATCGGTCCTATACGCAGTAGCATTGATATTCTTCAGCCTTGCAAGGATGCCCGAATCTGGATGACCATAGCTATTCTTCCCAACTGAGATGATCGCATATTTTGGGCTAACAGCATCAGCAAAAGCCTTGCTGGTGGATGTTTTAGAACCATGATGGCCGATTTTCAGCACATCTGCCTTCAGATCACTGTCTTCAGCCAACATGTCTTTCTCGGCCGCATATTCTGCGTCCCCTGCAAATAGAAAGCTTGTCTCATTGTAAGTAACCTTTAAAACTGCGCTCCAATCATTTAGATTATTTCCATAATCATTGACAGGGGAGAGGAACTCAGCTTCAATACCTTCGAGTTCAAGCGAAACGCCAGCCTTTGCGGTTTTAATGGTACGCCCTTCATTTTTAACTGCTGTTAAAAAGTCCTCAAATGTTTGAGTATTGTGTTGCACTTTAGGAGCGAAGACTTGCTTTACATCTAGTGCCTTAAGTACATCATCAAGACCTCCGATATGGTCCGCATCTGGATGAGTAGCGATCATGACATCGAGAGTCTTTACTCCAAGATGAGTAAGGTACTTCACAACGTTCTTTCCTTGATCGTTATTGCCACCGTCAATCAGTATGTATTGGTTTTTAGGAGTAATGATTAATGTAGAATCTCCTTGGTCTACATCGAAGAAGTAAACTTGCAGGGTTCCGCTTGTTTGCTTCTTGGGCAATACAATTTCAGTGGCTTTTGAATCAACTTTCTTCGTCGACTTATCTTTTTTCTCAGTGGTCGTACTTTTTGTTTCAGTTGTAGTGTTTGTGCGTTTTATAGTTCCGTCCGAGTTATGATAATGATATTCCCCATCCTCAAGGCCCCATTTAGCACAGTTTGTTCTGCAAGTATGACCACCTTTGGAATCAGTTCTTCCTGGATGAGCATCAGCCCCTGCCGGAATGAATGAAATAATCAGTGCGAATAGCAAGAATAATGATGTGAGCTTCTTCTTCATAATCATCCTCCATGATCCTTTTGACCTAAGTCTATCAAATAAAGGAAGATGTATCCAGACATTAGTTTGAAGCCTCTTTTGTAGCATATGTATCTGATGTAGTGCAGAAGTTAAGTATGGTTGTAACATGCACTATTTCATTTAACGGTATCCAGATTGTTCGTTCATCTGACTTAATCTTAATCCTACTGTGATCCTGACCCCAGCTTGGCAGACCCGCAATTTTCGAGTTGTCCTTAAGTGTAAGTATAATTTCTCTGTTTACTTTTATTGCTTTAGCTATGTATGTGTACACATGTCTCACCTCCTCAATGTACATAATTATCCTTCCGAATTAAAGGAAAAGAGCTGCATTTAGCAGCTCGCAAAATCTTGCGATATGTTACGGCAGTAGCCGTACTATACTCATTTATCTCAAAGGTGAGAATGTTGTTGAAGATAACGTAATCAGTCCGCTTGCTTGCTGAATGAACCACGGTTGTTGTCGTACTTGTTGATGGCATACGTAGTTAGTGATTTTAGTATTTATAATTCACATAAGAAGAAATTAAATAATCAGAACTAATTGAGTCGTTTGCCTTTACTGAATCTTTCATACCATTCCAATAAGTTGCTCCTCTAGATGTAGTACCGTACCATCTGTCGTAATAAATAGAAATCATTACTCCCTGATCTACATCCGCATATTGTCTGATACTACTTACAAAGTTGGCATCACTTACCGTTTTTAATAAACCCAAAGTGGCGAGATAAGGACCAGCAGCTGGAATAAATGATGCTCCAAACCATACAATACCTTCGAAAATCGATGTTTCGCTTTCTCTCGCAAATGCTCTTGCATCCATAGGATTTAAATATATCTGGTGCATTTCAATATCTACTCTACCACCTGCAGCTTTGTACCGGGCATATGAGTATGCTCCATTAAGTGGTGTGTCGATTTCTGCAAATGGACTTACTGAATCTGTGGGTACTGCACGTGAATTAAGGAAATCTGCTGGAACTACTATATCTTTCGGAAGCACCTCTAGAACTAGCTGATCTACTGGATCTACTGGAAGATCTGCTGGCGCTGCTGAAGCTCCAACTGCTCCAAAAAGCCCCGAAACAACGGCCAGCGATAATACTAGCGACAGAATTTTTTTCATAATTATCCTCCCTATGAAAATATTTACACAGAAAGCATATCACAAAAATACTAAATATGTCCATTTTTATTATATAATTTCCCAAATATATAAATTATAAGTCCTAAAGTAAATATAATTATTGCTGTACCTATGCTCCCCATTTTAAAAACAACAAATAAAATAGAGAATCCCATCAAAAATTGCCCTAACAAACGAATGTACTTGAGCATATTAAAAGCCTCCTTGTAATTTACAACTTTGAACAAAACCAAGAGCAAGCTGAGTGAAACTCGTCTTTTTGATTGTTAACCATAACCTATAATTTCCTTATTTAACTTTTATAATAATAATTGTATCAAATAATCAAGGGGATCACACATAATATATTCCTAGTTCGCGGCCGTACTCCTCCGGACGAGACTTTTTCTTTCAGATCTTCCTCCACTACTGAGAGGACACTTTTTCGAATCTTAACGCTGGCTTGGAGGATCGTTTACCGTTAGCCTTGTTCTTATTAATATGTGTAAGCAATAATCTTAACTTCGTAGCATCGTCTATTCAATATATTCACATAAACTCATTCTTTAAAAATAATAATTTCGGTTTTTCCTCTATCAAATTTCGTAAAGATAGACCTTGGGAATCAAAAATAGGTATAAAGATACATGACAAAGAAGGGGAATACTTCCTAACGTCGAAGATACATAGTATGAACGTCAAATATTGTTGTTTTATAGCAAGATATGTTCTCTTTGTGAGAGAAATAGAATTTTAACAGCGAGAAGTGGAGTAGATACGGATGAGTAATTCTCTTTTATCCAAAGACAGTTTATCCGAAGCATATAAGAGAGAACTGAAAGAAATTAGGAACATCGTTGGAAACTCATTAGAGCAGCGAAAATATACCATAGTTGCCGAAGTTGAATTCATCAATGAAGGCAGATTTGGAACAAATTTCGTCACTGTTTTTGATGAGAGTGGTACTAAGATTCAGATGAAGGTAGCAGAACAACTTGCTCATGTACTTGAGCGAGAGAAAACCTACATATTCTCGGGTCACTTTGAAGTCGGTTACTCAGAAAAGTTTGGCGCTCTACAATTTAAACCACAGCAAATTGAAGCGTTTGGGAACAGCTTCAGGACAATGCAACAGCAGGTTGCTTCGAGAGAACTTATTGAAAGCCAGTATTTAAGTAAGTACAAGAATGATTTCTCTTCTTTCCTGGGCAAGCAGAGATGCCATGTGGCCTTAGTTACCTCGGGCCAGTCAAAAGCAATACATGATGTGGAGGAAGTATTAAAAAGGCGACCAGGCATTGTACATAGCGTATACAGAGTAAAGTTGAATGACTCCAAAAGCATAGCTGCTGGAATATTTGAAGCATCGGAATCTGGCTGTGATGTGGTAATGATCGTGCGTGGTGGAGGAAGCGATACTGATTTTCTTGTCTTTGACAGTGTTGAAGTAGTTCGAGAAATCTATAATTGCTCAATCCCTGTCATAACAGGTTTGGGGCACACGAGCAATCTTACGCTTGCTGACCAGGTAGCCGATCGATGCGAAACTACTCCGACTAAGGCAGCTCAGTTTCTCTTGGATAGGCTGGGGAGAGTCGAAAATACAAGTAGTTATGAAGTACGAGAAGAAACTTCGCATTATGCAGCATATAAGAAGCCTGTGAGGTTGCCAGAGCAGCCAATAAAGAATAAAAAAGGAAATATACCTTTATTTATTGTGATCTCTATCTCTGTGGTAATACTTGCTATCATCTACCTGAATTATTATTTGTGATTTATAACTTTCTTGATTTATCTCAAAGCAGAGAAATCAGTGTGTGAAACATGGCATTAATATCAAGCGGTTGAATGATAGAGTATGTGATTGGCAAATGAATGAAAAGGAAGAAGTCTAGTGAACTCATTTACTGAATTGTTGAAATATGCGGGTTTACCCAACACTTTAATATTGGTTGTGGCAGTTATATTTGCTTTTAATAGGATTAGACCCATTACAATGGTAACTTCAACTTTTGTTGAAGGAAGTTTACAGACAAAAGAAAAAAGATTGTATTCTAAAATTATCAGGAATATAGGGTACTTATTTATTGTATTAATTTTTCAAATGATAATTTTATTGAACTCTATCTTTTTTCCAATTAATCACTATAGGGAATTTGTAATTGTTATCAGCGTATTAACTATTCTAGGACTGATCTTTGCTGTTTTAATTCGTTGGGGTAAAGAATGGTTTAGAGGATTTTGGCAGGAATTATCGATTCCACTACGTAGTATAATATTACTTTTCTTTGTAATCAGTATTCTCTCTACTGTTTTCATGTTTCCTTTTATAATTGGTTCTAATGTTTCCATTAAGGAATCTACTGATAATGTTTATAGAGATTTAATAACTTTTCTTACAGTCCTAGTAGTCATTTCTTTAATTTCTTTGTCTTTGTTTAAATGGCAAATTAAATCAATAGATACTGCCCTATCTAATCCTAAAAGTATATTTGTTAAAGAAGATGAGAAAGAGTGGTATGTTTTCTATCCAGTTGATGATAAATACTTTTTATGCGGCAATCAATCTAATAAAGAAGAATCAACTGTCTTTAAATATTTTGATAGAACTAAGTTACTTGAAAAGGAATTGCATGTTTTTGAGAAAAAAAGTGAACAGAAGGATGCTATAGAGTACATAATTTGATTTTGGATATTTTTAAACGCATTTAGTTGTAGATTGATACTGGATACCAATATCGCATAAGGATCAAATGGATAGTTTAAAAGAGTTATTGTACAAAGCGTTTTGATTTTACTCGCTGAGCTTCAAGAGTTGATGGAGGAAAGATAATGATTACTATATCTAAGGATGAGTTTTTTGAAAAATATCATATTCCTGAAGAGAGTAAAGAAATTGTTAATTGGGATCAATTAAATGAGATACACACTCATTTTCTATCAATAAGAGAGAGCCTTACTACCCAGGCTGACTTCATTGCAAATACCTTGCGTGTAAACGGAAAAATTCATACCGTAAGGTCAAGAGTTAAGGACCCCGAACATTTAATAGCAAAAATAATTAGAAAAGTGCCTCAACGTAGGGAACAAAAAGAAAAAGACTTTTGCTTCACAGTTGATAACTATCAGGATGAAATAACTGATTTGATAGGCGTTAGAGCAATACATATATTCAAAGATGAATGGGAAGAAATTCATAATTACATTAATAAAACATGGAAAACTACTGAGATTATTGCAAACGTTAGGGCGGGCGATGATACAAGCAGATTTGAGGAACTTGGAATTCCAGTAGATCCAAGAGAAACAGGTTATCGTTCAGTTCATTATCTAATTGAATCTTCTCCTACTAGCAAAAAAATAGTAGCAGAAATTCAAGTAAGAACAATATTTGAAGAAGGTTACGGAGAGATTGATCATATTTTAAGGTATCCTCACGGTGATGTACCTCAAGTGCTTGCTTTGAATTTATTATTACTTAACAGAATTGTTGGAAGTTCTGACGAGATGGCTTCTTACATTAATCTTTTAAAAGAAAGCTTAAGGCAAATACAAAATGATTACCAAAATGCAATTAGTAAGAAAAATGAGGAAATTGAATCATTGCAAGAAAAAATTAACAAAATGGAGATGAAAGAACAAGACAGAAGCTCTTTGCTGTCTAGCATAGGTGTTATTAAAGAAAGTAATACGTCGACTTATAAGTTACCTTCCACCCAGACTATTAGAGCATTAAGTCTGTCAGATCTCATTAATAATCAAGCAACAGAATTTAAAGCGGGAACGATTCTTACTGGAAATCTTTCCCGATATTTGGAGGAAAAGAGCGGGGATGATTGATCATAGAATCATTTTAAAGAGACTTTTGTTATAAGTCTAAGTTCTAGCTCTAAAAACTGATAGAAAATATTATGAAAACAAGTGAAAAGTGAAAGGAAGAGGAGGAGAATGGAGCTAACAGATAACAGTTGTGGTATGGGAACAAAGCCAGGCTCAGATTGTGTCATTTTTATGAGTGCATACAAGTCTAGTTATTTTACAAAAAAGATATTTCTACTATTAAAGAAGGAACAAAAGGCACAAGATTTACTTAATAAACATCATGTCTCTAGCATAATGACTAACGATAGGCTTCTGACACCCGAGGGGATTTTGAAGATACAAACAAGTTATAATGTCTATAATCAGAGGACATTTTTTGAATTTGAATTATATAATCAAAATGACGATATAGAAGACTACGATAAATTTATTGAAGAGACAAAGTGGTGCTTATCATTAATTCATTCAGTTGAAATGCTTCTTGACCCATCCAATTTCGAAGCCTCTTTATTTATCAACATGGATAGTTTCTTGGTTTTCATATCTGATAAGAAGTTTCAAGTAGACCCATTAGTTTTCTTCATGAATGAGGTCATGTTTATATGTTTTGAGTTGATAGATTTTGATTCAGGAGAGCCGATAAGAAAGGAAAACATATATGGAAGGGCTAACAATTACAATATCACACCAATAAGTAAAATTAAGTTTTTTGGAAGTGATGAGGTCTTAATAAACAATAAAAGAATTCCAGATATTATCTTTGAAAACGTAAATTCTTTATTAGAAAAGATAACTCGAGGTAGGTTAATTTTAGATAAAACGAGTTATTTGCATAATCTTCTTGTTATTACTGATTCTATCTCGAATGTGACTACATATTTTCAAAGTGTTCTAGGTGAGAAAATATCAAATATAAAATTAGATAATATTAGTACTAAAGATACTTATGATTACTATTCGCAAGAATATTTAGGCGCTGTAATTATAGTAAATAATGAACACAGAAGTGAAGTTCTATGGGATGTTCAGGTATTGGAAATACTAAAGATGTATATTCTTTTGAATCAGATCGTAAGTTATGACCTTACTCTGGATTTAAAACGTACTTTAGATGAAAAAATGTACATTGATCAACTTTTATTGATGTCAAGGGCTCCCATCATAACAACCAAAGCTATTAAAAATATACAACTTACTGAATCTTTTGAAAAATTCAAGGAATCAATCAATTTTAAAATTTCATATTTGAATATGTATTCTGAAAGACGTAAAAATCGAAATGCACTGCTTCTAAATGTGCTCTTGTACGTTATCTCATTTATTGGGAGTGTGGGTACATTTCAAATATTACAAGAGGAATTTAATTTATCCTTTAAAATTAGCTTTATAGTTTTAACGAGTATCTTCTTTGTGTTAGGAGTGTTATGGATTTCTCTCGAACGAAAAAAATGAAGAGTCCAGTTGGGTAAAACTAGGGCGTGTCTGAAAACTCAATCAACTGTAGATTTCAATATTTTTTTGTCGGTGGATGCATTTGCAAAAGGCCACTAAAGTACCTTTTGTAGAGCAAAGCGGATTGAAATCCGATTGATATCTATCCTTATTAAGAGTTTTCAGACATGCCCTAGAGATTTAGAGTTATAAATTTTTCATATGCTTTGCGATGCTCGTAATTATAGTAATATTTAGAAAAATGAAAAAGTGTACATAATAAGTACAGCTAAACGGAGGAGTGAAAATTCCAAAGATAAATTGATTAACTAAACTACATTCATTTTGAAGACTATAACGCTTTAAATAATTCTCGAATTTGGGTTATAACAAATAAAAAAAGGATAATTTAACAAAGGAGATGTGCTGATGTTACCATCGAACTCAAATCTTCCAATTTCTAATAATTTAATACAAACGGATGTAGGGAATTTTGCGCAAGGTCTCACTCGTTACCTTGATGAGTTAGGACTCCCATCAGCTCAAGTATTAGTTGATCCTAGTGAGAGCCTAAGGGTCATTACTAATTTACCTTATGTAGTTGATAAACTCAGTGAAGAAAAAAGAGGCAACTCTATGTATATATCTAAGTTTGTTGCCGCTTGTGGAGCAGGATTGTTTGATGCAGCATTAAATATGTTATGGAATGAAACAGTAAACAACTTGAGAGAAAAAGTAACTAGATTCGATATGGATTACTTTTTAGACAGTGTTATTACTGACACTAGAAGAAGAGTAATATTTAAATCTGTAGAGGATTTAAATAAACTTGAAGAATGGGAACTCGTAAAAGGTTGCAAAGACACAGGTATAATTACTGAAATTGGATATAAACATCTTGATTACATTCGAGATATGCGAAATCATGCAAGTGCAGCACATCCTAATCATAATGATCTTACAGGTCTGCAACTTGTAGGATGGTTAGAAACTTGTATTATTGAAGTACTTGGTAAAGAGCCAGAGGGTCCTGTTATCCATGTGAAACAATTGTTACATAATCTAAGAACCAAAGTGTTGAGTAATGACGATGTAGCTCCAATAAATGCTAATATTCAGCAGCTTCCTATTGAGTTAATAAATTCAACTTTACGAGCTGTTTTTGGGATGTTTACATCACATGAGCTCGCTGTACATGTGCGCAATAACTTGAAGCTGATTAGTAAATCTTTGTGGGATAAAAGTTCTAAACAAGTAAAGCACGAAACGGGAATTAAGTACGCTACATTCTCAGCAAATGCTGAATTGGATAGGAAGCAATTTGCACATGACTTTTTAACAAACGTTAATGGATTATCATTTATACCAAGTGATCTTAAAGCAATAGATATGGATCAGGTACTCGATACACTAACTAATGCACATTATGGTTGGAATAACTTCCATAATGAGCCACCTCATGCTAGACTGCTCGCTAGTTATATTCCTGATACAGGAGAAATTCCCGAATCCGTTAGTGAAAAATATGTGAAGACGGTTATAGATTGTTCAATTGGAAATGCCTATGGAATATCAACAGCAGCAAATAGTTATTATAGATTCATGCTTGAGCGGTTTACAGAAGATCAACAAAAACAGTTTATTTTATTGTTATGGGATGATGATATTTGCTATAAGCTATCTAAGAAAGAGTGTTTGAATAATTTCAAAAGCATTGCATCTGAATTTTCAGATAAAGCAACAAATCCTTTATTGAAAAAAGTGCTTTCAATGATAGTGAACCCCAAAGGAACAATTATCGAAGGAGCCCCCTTATCGCAGGTAAAGAGTGTTACCAAATTTTATGAAGAGGTTGAAAGATTATTGAATTCATAATGAGTCATTGTTAAATGTGCCTGTAACAACCTTGGAATTCGATTAGTAAAATAGATGTATGCAGTTTCCTTTATTGATTAAATAAGGGCCATTATCATGAGACAGGAGTAATTGAAGATCGATTTATTTGGTATATTTAATGATAATTTAAAATTATTTCTAATCAGAAATTTACTTCAGTAACGTTTGGATAGGAAAAACTTCTAGATATTGGATGTTATCTTCTGGCGGAAACATTCGGCTATCAAACAAAGTGGTTTGTACAGGAATATTTTTTGTGATAATTAGTTTGGAGGGAACATGATAGAAAGATTAGAATATATTACTAGTGAACGAGCATTCTCTGATTTGTGGATTGAATATGAATGTCCTGATGAAATAAATGGTGTACAGGAGTGCTACCTTTTTTTGTCCAAATTAATGGAACGAACGGAAGGTTACTTTGTATTAGATCACTTTTCTGGAGCTAGCTACGATCATATTCAGCGTATTGAAATGAAGGAAGAAAAGTTATTTATTTATTGGAAAGATTTTAAAATCAATCCTATAGATGTTGAAGAGCAAGAGTTGAAAGAGTTATTATCTTGGATGTATGACAACTCAACATTTATTTATACAGTATGTGATATAAGAAAACTTAAATTTTTTGAATCTAATGGACACTTGTTCATACTATTTATGCCTAATGTTATTAGTGTTGACGAAACTAAGAAAGTTTTAAGTGTTCAGAATTTAAAGAATGAAGAGGTAGAGATTGATGAAGAGTATAATTCTTTTGAAACAAAGATCAGATTTGTGTTGGAAGGTAAAATCCATGATTGTATAATTTCAAAATTCCCATTTTACAGCTTTCTAATTCAGCCTAAAGAAAATGTTTCTGTCACAGTCTATTCTACCGAATTGTTGAAAGAAAACACCTTGATTGAGGCGCAGAACAGATTGAATAGAGCGCTGGAGACTTTAAGTTTTACTGAAGGCTTAGAGTATGATCAGATAAATAGTGCAGGGAGCCTTGCACGAACTGTTCTTGAATCAATAATTAAATACTATTGTTTGTATTCAAAATACTCGTTACCTAACGAAAGTTATGGTCACAATATGCTGGGAAACTTAAGGAAACACTTGCAAAAAAACAACGATGAAATTGCCAAATTACTTAGTAACGAACTTATTAAAAAGGCTAATCAATTTTCGCATGATACAGGAAAGACACATACGATTAAAGAAGTAGAGGAATTAATTGAAGCTATAAATGATATTATACTCAGCATTCATGATAAAATTAAGTATAGGAGTAGGGCTAGAAAACAACGATAAGCAATTTGAAATTTTCTACTAAATGAGTAATTTTTTGTCGATGGGAACATACGCTCTTTCATTCTTTCTACACAAGGTGTATAATGGAATTAATCAAGTGGCGAAGCTGTAAAGTAAAATATGTAAAAATATTATATCTATAATTCAACTCCACTAACTTTAATGTTGGTGGAGTTTTTTGCATTTTATAGAGGCTGAAACATGGGGGAGGGAAGATTTGATTGAATGCCATTGTCATTTCAAGAAAGCGTAGGTTAGCCTTAAGGACTGTTATAGTTTTATAAATTTCAGCCGTTAATGAAGGATAAGTACTATAATGTAGCTCATGCTATTCATCAAATAACCCGTTAATGCCCTCATCATTGGGGTAAGCCCTAAGAAAGACCGCAAAAAAGCGGTCTCTCTTAAAGTGGATATAGTTGAACAATATACATGAAACTAAAGAGCTGCTTTTTTAATGTTCCATTCCGTGACTGAAGGTAATTACAGTGGATGTGGGAATTGTAGGTAAAATAACTACACTAAATAACCCTAACGAAATCACCATCATAAAAAATACTTTTTTCATCTTTTCTTAACTCCTCCTCCAGAACAGTATTCATAATACTTAAGTAGTGTTGTTGCTGTTCTTCACTAGCATATTTTCTAAAGGATTCGAACAATGATACACATTTTTTAAATCCTATTGTATCTTTCAGTGTATGAGATAATGCAAGACCTTGCAATGTGTTATCTATCGCATCTACGTACCGATTTTTAATCAAATAGTACAATGATAATTTATGGAAGAACTTTGTTGCATATAGTGACTTTTTTTGTTTGTAGTACTCTTTTGCTTCTGTGATATTATCCTTAAAAGATTGTAACAATCCCGCCACATCGATCCCAAAATTATGTTGCATATCTGCCTCTATAATGTTAAGCAACCCTGGAAAGAGTTCATCAATCCTGGATTCTCGGAGAAATTTTATGTAAGAATCGAGACATTCCTTATTCCCTTCGCGCACGCTTAAAGCATAACTGTTTGCTTTTGCAAACAACTTGAAACTTTCTATTTCCTCAGCTGCTTCCGGACTTTCATCATTCAACCACGTAAGATCTCGGTACTGCTCAATACAATATTTTGATTCCTTAAATTGTTCTTTATTTTGCAAGGCAATACCTTTGGCTAATAAACTAAAACCAAAATAATAAATAATGTGCCTTTTTCTATCACTGTAAACATATTTTCTTCCTAATTGAATGGCTTCCTTTTGTTTATTGTAAATTTCTTGTGCGGAGTCATAGAGTCTATCTGCTATCTCAATCATCTTGTTCCATTCTTCAAGAGAATAAGATGCTTTAAGAAGATCAACCAAGGAGTCAATCTTTAGATCTTCTAAATATAAATCGTTCAAAACTGTTCCCCTCACTCATCCATTTTTATCCTATAATATAGAATTATTTACCATCAGTCAATTAATCTGATCAAAAATGCATAATTTTAGCATTTATTATGAATTTTGTTTGAACTTGAATTATTATCAGAACTTATGACATGAAGTGAAAAAAAACGAACAAACGATCTTGTTTTCTCCTTAGGGTAGGTATATAATGGAGTTAATCAAGTAGCGAAGCTCTCTAACTAAATATGGGATTTTATTCCAAAATAAACATTCCCCTGAAAAGGGGATGTTTTAGTTTAGGGGCATAAATTTAAAAGCTCGTTTAAACGCAATTATTCATTGAAGAAGGGACGAGAAAAAGAATGAAGAAGATTTTCACTCCGTTTAGTAAGTTGCTGATTTCGGTTTTGTTCAGGTGGCTTACTGTGCTGGCTTGCTTTTTGGCCGTGCAGTACGACCTAATACCTTACTATTCGTGGATAATATTAATTACAGTCCTAACGTTATTCTGTTCGCCTGAAACAATCGGTGCTTTTATTGATCAAATCGAAGATATTTCATCTTCAACGACTGAGAACTGGGCCATAATCGGGCTTAGCGAAGGGAGTGGAGATAGTTACAGTACCGCCCATATGTTAAACTTTATTTTCGCCGCTCTAGGTACAATTTTTTTGGTAGGCATCTTTATCGTGTTTGGCGCTGTGAAATGTGGATATTTGTTACTTAAAGACACAATCATACTTATATTGCACTGGGTCAGAACTGCGCGACAGAGAAAATCTAAATATAGGCATTCTAATTCCAAGTCCAGAAGACAAAAAAATGAAAGAACTCAGACTAGAGTATATTATTATGTATAAGGAGTTGTTATTTTTGAGAGCAAAAATGATGATTGTAGTATTAGTGGTAGCTGTAATGTTAATGGGCTGTTCAAAAGGAATATCGAATGATACGCCTGAGGCAGCAGCTAAAACATTTATTGAAGCACTTATTAATGGTGATGAAGATACTTTAAATAAAATTAACCGTTCCAGTTCTTTGGACTATCCAACAAGCTATTTGTTAAGTGATTTTGCTCCAGAATATGCTGATCGAAAAATTGAAGACTTCACATTTGAAGTTATAAGTAATGAGAAGGTATTAGCGCAATCAAAGGATGGAGAGAAAAAATGGACCTTACGAATTAAGAAAATTGGTGATGGATACTTTTTTACAGGTAAGTAAAAAGAGGTCTTATCCTTAACATTAAAAAGGTTATTAATCAGCGCTCCACTGACTTCGGTTGGTGGAGCTTTTCGCATTTTTATAGAGGCTGAAATATAGAGGAGGGAGAATTAGATTGAAAGCAATTGAGTGATATTGTCGTTTGGATTATAATGGATTTTATGTTGTGTATTCGGGAATTGAAGGTTTTAAAATCAGTAGGGTATGCGAATACCCCTCTAATTCAGAAAAGGGAGTTGTAGAAATATGTTTAAGAAACTAGGACTTGTTTTAATGTCTACAGTCATGTTGCTGGGGATGGCATTGGGATCGGCTTCGGCGGCTCAGACGGTTTATGTTCAGGTTGATGGGAAGAACGTGACGTTCCCGGACGCGAAGCCTTATGTTGAAAGAAACAGGGTCCTGATTCCGGTGCGTTTTGTCAGTGAGTCGCTTGGTGCTAAGGTGGATTATAAGAAGGAAACTATCGGAAATAAGGTAGCTCGTACAGTTTACGTGACCTTGGGTGACAAGAACATCAGCTTGGAGGTTAACAGTAACAAGGTGCTGGTGGATGGCAATATTGTAACCCTAGACGTGCCAGCCCGGGTTAAGCAAGAGCGTGTATTTGTACCGCTGCGGTTTGTATCGGAGGCATTGGGTGCAACGGTTGAATGGAAATCTAGCCAAAGTCTTGTAAGCATTTTTACAGGCAAGGAAGTGAATGAGCCTGATCCGGTTCCTAGTGATGGGGATAGCGACAATGTATACAGTAAGAACTTTGAATGGAAAGCTGGCTATACGGAGCTGGCGAAGGAACTGTTTGTTGATAACACGAAGGTGGAAAATGGAAAGTTGACATTCACACTTCCAAAGGGAGCTACAGCCCAGCACTATGCTGCTGACGGTACACCTACTCGTCTTGTACCGGGTAAAACATACATGTACTCAATTGGAAAAGGGAATGGTTTTATCTCATTTGCAAAGGTTTATCCTGGTCGTGATGAGCAAGAAGGGTATGTTGTTAATCTAGATAGTAGCTTTAACGAATACTTGCAGGAACTGTTTGAAGGAGTAAACGATGCCATTGTAATAAACTCAGGTAACTCCTCGGCTTCTCCATTGACAGAAGTCCAACAGTTGGCAGGAAAATTGTAAAAGTATAATTCTATATCATGTGAGGGTCTGCGAAATAATCGTAGACTCTTTTTGATTTTCTATTTTTATTTAATGGAGGTAAATGAAAAGGAATGAAAAAAAGGGTAGCCTTTGTATTTATAGTGTTGTGTATGCTAATATCAACAGCGACATCTGCTGCGGGAATACCAATGTTAAATAAGCATGTAAAATGGGAGTATGGTATAACGGGAGAAAGCTTTGTAGGTTTTATTCCGGCGCTAGGTCGCAATGCAGAAAATAATAAATGGAAACTTTATCAATGGAAAGCTATTTTTAATTTTGCTGATGGTCAAAAGAAGAATATAGATAATTATGATGTATTCGCTGTGAAAGAGAAGCCGGATGAACCTGCATTTTCTGATCAGAACGGATTTGGCTTAACGTACAAAAGCAAAGAAGCAGCAGGAGAACTGTTTGATGCCATATGGTCAGATCATATGAATGTATCCCCAAAACAGCAGCAGTATTTTCGAGATACTTTTACAGTACGAGGAGTAGATTACAGTTCAAACCATGATTATTTTTACGAATTGGAAAAAAGTTATTTTTTTCTCCGCACTTCCGGCATCGTCAGTCGTATGGGTGTCCAATTCGACCGCACAGAAAAGATTGAGGGTAAAGGTCATGCTTACTTCAAAGTAACAGCATGGCCTACCTTGAAAGTCACACAAGGCGAGGAACTGACAGTGAGCTTCACGACTTCTGGTGTTGACACTGGTGAACGTCAGGTAGATGTCTATGCACTGCCTAAAGATGCCTTCCCTGATATGAGTAAGCGTGTAAAGCTCACCTCAATCATTACAACCGATGCTGAGTACAACAATACCGTGAAAATCGCCAGCAAAGAGCTATCGCGTGTTTTAGGCAAAGACGTGGACATTGTTGTAGATGATGGCTACGGACGTACTCAGATCGAGAGTGTGACATTGGCGGATGATCTCAACATGGACTACGTTCCAACCAAGCTCACGCTAACTGAAGCTGGCCAGCTTTGGGTGAAGTTCCGCTATGATGGCGATGAAGATATTATCTCCGGTGACTACGCAAGTGAACGTGGAATGCCCATGACAGCGAAGGTAAGCATTGGCGGCGCAGTTAAGGCAAACTTCGACCTCTCGTCAATGCACAAGGAGTTACCTGAGCAGTTTTCGGTAGGCAAAGAATATAGTTACATGCTCGGCAAGATTGAGATCAGCGAGGATCCAGGCACGTATTATATCAAAGCAGATGTCACGATAAACAATCCAAATCATCCGGACAGGGCGCTGGAATCGCCAAATGAGTCGTATCATAACAACGAGATTAAAGGTGGCTGGACGATCGAGCGTAAGGGGGCAGAGAACGACCTGATTGCTCAGTCCATTACGGCCAGCCCATCGGCGCTAACCGTAGGTCAATCGTCTACCCTAACAGCCAAGGTGAAAAATGTGGGGGCTACGGATATATCCAACGTACTGATTCGCTTTGTGGAGAATGGTAAGAAGACTATATATGAAACCCGAAAAGACATG
Organism: Paenibacillus apis; assembly: GCF_018333295.1. Taxonomy (NCBI): domain Bacteria; kingdom Bacillati; phylum Bacillota; class Bacilli; order Caryophanales; family Paenibacillaceae; genus Paenibacillus; species Paenibacillus apis. The sequence continues at coordinate 95,799 of NZ_BORS01000006.1, read as the reverse complement.
CCAGCCAACAAGCCAATCACTGTAGGAGGCTTCAAATGGACAGGCCCGGTTGGGACTCATAACTTAAGTGTTCATGTAGACCCCGAGAAGGAGAAGCGGGATAAAGATCGTTCTAACAACGTAGCCTTCACAGGCTGCTCTGTAACTAAGAACGGCGGGGATGCTTATTGTGATACCACCAAGCCAGAAGCAAAGTGGGATGTATCGTATCCATTGATTACAGGCTATCCAACCAAGACAAGAACAGTAACATGGACGGATAGTGAAGGCAAATCGCATACCTCTACCGAATCGTACACTGACTACAGTGATCCGATTTGGGAGAACCGTACAGTAACCTATAATGAAAAACTTACCGTTTCGGCTGAACTGAATACCAAACAAGGGATTCCCACTGAGCCAAAAGATTATGAAGGAAAGTATCGGGAAAGCCGTGGTTCGTGGGAGATCATTCCATGGGCGAAAGAAAACGGATTGAATCCAAACGAGGTTACTCGTGCCGGTTATGGAGTAGAAATCAAGGTTCAGACGAAATACACTAGCGATTGGGAAACGAAGGTTCCTAAGGGACTGGAGGACACAGCCAAACCGATTGGCGGAGAACTAAAAGGGCCAACTGAGGTCAGAGTATACATTTGGGATACCAACGATGACTACGTGACCAGCATCGGTCTCGTTAAGACAGGCGGAGACGATAAGACATCCACATGGGAGCTACCAGAAGAGCGATACAAATCTGATCTTATAGATTTTGACATATATGAACGCAAATTCTATACGGATGTAAAAGCTCCTGACGGAGAGTATACGTTTGAGATTGTAGCTATGCATGCAGGGCAGAATGATCTTTCTTCTTGCTTTGTTAAGAAAATAACGATTTACGGCAGTATGTATGATGATTGGCAAACGAAGCGGGATACATCGGAGTGGTATTAATAAGGGCGTTGCATGTATGTAATTTCAGCCTTATAATAAGAATAAGAAAGGGACGGCGGTAACCGTCCCCTGCAACAGCCGCTTTTAAGGGCGGTTCGGCTTTAAAAAGGATAATGCTTATTAAGAAATAAGACCGAAACCTTTCCAAGGGGGGCGGTCTATTTCTTTTGGTTAAGGATCGCCAAAACAATTGTAACTACCAGCGTCAGTAGCGCGATAATTAGCGAACTGAAACCGATCATAATTGTTAAAGCGTCTTTAACTTCCATGGCATCACCTCCCTTCCGAGAGGTTAGCCGACCGCCCATATAGCCTTTCTGTTGCATCTTCAATTATAGCATGAACAAACATCAGCAGTCTCTTCGGAGGCTGCTTTTCTGCATTTAGTAAGAGTAATTTTGAAAGGAGAGAATATGAGCTATATTTACGTGCAAGTTACTCTTTTCCTTGTAATAGGAGTAGCAACATATACTGATCTTAGATGGAGAACTATTCCGGATTGGCTTATTATGAAAGGATTAGGGCTTATATTACTGATAAGGATTTTTAATTCAGATCAGAATCAATGGCGCTATTTTCTTGGACTGTTTGTAGCATCAGGTGTGTTGTATCTTGCCGCTTTACTGATTCCAGGTTCAATCGGCGGTGGAGATATAAAATTGATGGCTCTAGTCGGGCTGGCTATTGGCTGGCAGGAGTCATTATTGTTTCTTTGTTTAATGCTGATCTTGGCTGGGGTATGTGGAGTCATTGGGGTCATGGTTACGAAAAATCGAAAAATGAAAATACCACTGGCGCCATTCTTTTTAATAGCGCAGACATCAATGCTTGCAATAGGATTAAGTTAACTTGAACTTGGAAAAATGGTTAGAACGAATATATCAATATAGAATGTATGTTTCCATTTTGAGATGAGGGTGGTATAATTATCTTATATATTTATTCTCTCTATACTCCCTAATGCAGGAGACAAGAGTCACCTAAATTGGTGAAGGTTTGCAATCCCTCCCCTACAGGCTATAGGCTGAGGAAAAAGTAGGACAAAGAGGTTTCCCCAAATCTCCATCGCTGAGAACAAGGGAAGAAGAGTACCGAAAGGCTCTGATAAAAGTATTGCTTTCACGCATTTGCTTGTATCTGTTGAAATTATGACATTGTTTTAAAAGCCGATTTTTGCATGGATTTTTCATGTGGGAATCGGCTTTTTTATATTTAATGAAAGGAGCGTGCGCCATTCTTATTTGTTTGATAAGTTAAATGAGGAGGTATTAATTTGCTGTTGCACGTTAAAAGTGGAGAGCTGTACCCGGTTGATTTTCTCCCCCTGCAACCTGTGGATATAAAGCAGGGAATGAAGGGTTGGGAGAAAGCATTTAATTGGAGTATCTATTTTGGATACCGCAATGTAGAATTATATAAATTGGTTGTTAGAGGGAATGATGAGATACAAGGGGTTATTGCCTTGGAACGAAAAGCAGATCATGTGTATATACATTTGATCGAAAGCGCACCTCATAATCGCTTTGATACGGTGTTTGATTTTGTGGGGGAGACTTTAGTTTCCTTTGCTTGTCAACGTAGCCTTGATCTTGGCTATGAAGGATTTGTAGCTCTTGATGCAAAAACACATCTAATTGCCTATTATGCACGGAATATGCTTGCTACGCATATAGGCGGTGGTCGTATGATCATTAACGAGGCTAACGCCAGAAAGCTAATTATGCTATACTTAAAATAAGAGGTGATGACCATGGAAAGAATGAAGTATCCAGAGGAGAGCATTGATGAAGCAGCTCGCCGTTTAACCGATGGACATTATGTTGTTCCATCTGTTCCAGGGGACAATCCTGATCGTGACAGAACTATCAGTGAGGCCATCGCTAAAATGAAAGCTGAACGTGCAGAAAATGCTCGTTCCTGAATAACAGCTTATAGATATTTGATATTGTTTATTTAAAAGTCGATGAACAGGGAAACGCCTGCAGACATTGGCTTTTTTTGCTATTCATAAAAATCTCGCCTCTCGCCCGGCGTTAAACGGCGGTGTTTATTTCCGACACCGCCGTAAGGCGGCTTGGGATAAACGGGAAGGAGTGAAAATGAGTTTAGAATTGAAAGGGCACAGTGCCAATGAGATTATTCAGGAAGAGATGGAAATTCGTCGTATGAATGCGGAAGCTCGGTTGATCAACGCTCGGATTCGGGCTGAATTGTTCAAAGGTAAAAAGCAAATGGACTCAGGGAAATCCGCTTCTCCTTCTTGCGGGAACGACTATATTCTTCAGAAATATCGTAAAATTAAGCAGTTGGAGAACTACGTTAAAGAGGAAAAACACCGCTTGTTAGAATTGATGGAGAACCCGGAAGGTGTATTTAATTTACACCTTGAAGATGAGCAATCTCTCGATATTGGAGAAAAATATTTGAAGAAGTATTATTTCAGTTTGTTTCGAGAAAATGTATTGAAGATGGGATTGCTTCCTGAACCAAAGTGGTCAGATGAATTTAATGTTCTGCTTTGGTGGAACAAGTTATTACCCATGCTCGATAAGGAAACAGTTAAAGAACTGTACATGTTTTTCCAAGTGGATGAGAATGATCGTGAAGTTGAACAAGTCATGCGAAAAATGATTGTAGAACAATATCGACGTTTAGGTTTGAAATGATTAGACTTAGCCTCTGCCTTCGGGTAGGGGCTTTTTTTTGTTTTTACTGAAGGTTGAAGGGAGGGAGACGATCTTGATGAGCAGAGAAGCCATATTAGATTCAATATTGTCGGCTACTGCTGAGAACGAAAACATGATGTGGATGCTGGCAGCTCTCAGGATGGCAGAACGGCCTGTGCAGAAGGAGCAGTTAAGAGATGTGACCAATGCCTTATATCAGCAAATTCACCCTGATGTGGAGCAAGAGCAGTTACCGATTAGATCAAGGCACTTGCTGGACGAAGCAGCAGCCATGTTGGAAGGAGCTTCGCTGGTAAAGGTTGCTGAAGTAGCAAAATCCAAGCGATACACATTATCTCCGTTAGGGGAAGAACTACTCAACTATAGGCAATATAAGCTGATGCAAGAACGAGTCAAACGAAAGGAAGTGGGGCAATGAATATCAGCTTGAAGTATGGTTTTTTCGGCTTGGGTATGGGAGGGACATCTATTGCTCATGCGTGTGCTGGAATACGGTTGACTGCAAAGAGTGAACAGCGCCCTTATACGGCCATGCTCGTTAACAGTAACCAAATGGATCTTCTTAAATTGCCGGATTACCCAAATATTAAGAAGATTACGCTCACGGGGTACGAACGAGGTGTAGGTCGAGATATTCAGCTTGGACAGGAGGCATTCAATGTCCATAAGGCTGATATTGCGGAGACTGTGCAAAGCTATTTTAGTGACCGAGATTATATTTTCATCTGCTGTGGTTTAGGTGGTGGTACAGGTACTGGAGCGGTTATTGAGGCTATTCGTCTATTGCACGGAAAAGGCTTTGTTGGGCGCTTCGGTCTGCTGCTTACGTTGCCACGGCGTAATGAAGGCAGGAAGGTACTGGATAATGCCTTGCAGCGTCTTCAGGTGATAAAGAGAGCTATGCAAGGATTAGGGGCTATCGTTGTAGTGGACAATGAAAAGCTGTTTCAAACTGGCCTGAGTCAAAGTCAGAGTGTAGAGGACTTCATGAAATCATGTAATCGGCATGTAGCACGTCTGCTTCATGATCTTAACACTGTCACTTCCTGCTATAAGCCCTATGGTAGCTATCATTTTGATGCTTCGGAGTGGCTGAACATGTTAAAGACGGGAGGATGCCTGCATATTGGTAAGTGTGTACTACCTGCTCAGTCAGTTGATCTAGCTTCTCCAGTAACATACATGGAAGCAATCAAGAAAAGCGTGCTGAACGGAGAGCTGTCGGCTGGGTATGATCTTCAAGGCGCAACCAGTAGCGCAGTCAGCATTGTAGCTGACAATGTAGCGGCAAGACGTCTTTTCACTCATGCGTTTGTGGAGCAGATTCAGTCGTTCCTGCATGAGAGTACACCGATATTGGATGAAAATCCGGTGGCGACTTATGTCGGAGATCAGCCGGGGCAAATTACGATCTATACCGTATTTGCAGGACTCAATTTCCCGGATAGTGTGATGAAACTGACAGAGGAATTGGCAGAGCTAGAGCGCAAAGCGGAAGAACGCAGCCAGAAAACGGATACCATTGCAGAAGCGCTGGCAGGGGTTAAGTCTCAAGGGAAGAAGGCAGCGGTCGATCTGGAGGCATTGCTCACAGAGGATGAACCAGCTTCAGCCCCAGCCCAAGGGAAGTCAATTGACAAAGATCCCTTTGATTTTTTAAACCACTTGAAGTGATACGCTTCAATTAAAACGGTCTGCGGCAGAAGAAACGAGAATTTTCTAAATTTTTACTGTTAAGTGATGCACATAAGAAAAGGAGAGTGAAGCAGATGTCATTTTGGGAAGATCAGGCCCGAAATAAAGTTGAAGAGGTTGAGGGGGTGTATCGTCAAGCAGTGGAGCTTTCATTTAAATTAGGAAAGTCTTTGTCGGAATGGCGAACGATGCTACCTGAAAGTACATCTCCTGATCCCAAGGCTTATCCACCGTGTATCTATAGCACATTCATGTTAGGAGATTATCCAGTGTATCAATTCTCTTATCAAGGAATGCTTCCGCTTTACCTGAAAGACAAGCAATACAAAAATCAGATTAAGGACTACTACACTCAGGCCACTATGGAAGCAACCGCAGCTTCTCAAAAAGAAGCCCCAGTATTGAAGTCGGCCTTTATTTACATCTGTCATTTCTTTGAGGATTTAATGATTCGTGATCTGGACAATCGTAACCGTAGTGCAATAATCAACGCTATTCGATATGCCGGATTTGTTAAAGATGATTCATGGAAGGAAATTGAAACAATGGAATCAGGATTCTTGGATGTGAAGCGTAGAAACCACGTTCAAGTCTTTGTTACACCTTCCCGAAATGCTTTGAAAATGATCGAAAATGTCCGTGAAAAATATAAATCAGGGTACGATTTTTCGGGTATGTTTGAACCCGATAAACGCCCCGTATGAGTTGAACCCGTTATTTTCGGAAAGAACTTCTTGAAAATATATGCTGGATGTTGGATTGTACCCGGTACGGAATAGAGGCTAGAGCGGAAAGGTGGGAAGAGGCTACCGCGAAACGCAGTTGAGCGTTAGACTCTGAGCACCCCGTCCTACGCCCCCCGTCAATTAACCCATAACCCGTCCCTGATAAGACAATGTGCCTTAGAAAGCGGGGCAGTAAATTTCCAGCGGAAAGGAGGTAAATATGCCAAGACAACGTGAATGGACAGAGCGAGACCTGAGTATATTGCAGGAACTCTATGAATTGCGGGAAATGACGAAGAAGCAAATTACGGTGAAGCATTTCGATAGTGAGAAGTATGCCCATAAGCGGTTGTATGTCATGAAGAAGGAAGGACTAATAACTACGAATGTGTATGGTAAGAGAACGGCAGGTCGTACAGTAACGGCGGCGTATGTTCGATTGACCGAAGCGGGGATGGATTTGTTAATAGAACGTGGTTTGTTAGATAGCAAGAACTATCGTGCAAGGGATTTGGGACTGTCGATTCAACAGCGGCAGTACATTACCGATGCGAACGAACTGTTCGTGCAAATACCAGAAGTACCGTATATGGACTCTCGCCAGATCAAGCGGAAATACAATCTCAACCGTGGTAATCTAACGGTCGGTGGATTCAGAAGTGACAAAGGGGATTATATGATCTACATCCTGATGCCCGATGCCAGGGAACAAACGCTAGTCAAGATCATCAACGAGATCAAGAAGCACATGAAACTGCGAGGATTCCTGGTGTATTACAAGAGCGTATCCGTAAAACATGCTTTTGAAACCATGAGTGAGAAGCTAAATTTAGTTACAGGTGGCATTCCGGTTCACTTGCTGCCGTTCAATGAGTGGGGGATTCAAATCACAAGGGAATACATCCTGACAAACACGTTTTTAAGGCTACAGAAATTGCTTGAACCGTATGGAGAACTGAAAGAAGTTGGCCATTCCAGCAAATACGGATTTGAATACGGGCTGGTGCAAAAAGAACGGATTGGTCCGTGGAAAGACCCCTATGTCATCGAACTCCTGACGAGGAACATGATGACTTTGAAACGATGTTTAACCAACTACTCCATAGGTGTAAGCCAGACAGTAGGACGAAGAGTCCTTCTTTTTTGTTATGAGGATGAAGTTGAACACTACAAGCAGGAGTTATCAACCGCAGCACATGTGGATATTGTGGGTATTTCAAAGAATTCCCTTTGAATTCATTTGAACGAAGATTTGAAAGGAAACTTATATGCCATGATCAGATTCGTAAGCTTATTGCTCACTCTTGGCGGGTGGGCTTATTTGTATTGGCGCTTACCGGGTTGGCCGTTATTTATTCCTTGGTCACTTAGCATCATCGGTTTAATCATCTATTTATACGGTTGGGTGTTAGAACGGGAGAATAAGCTAATTTACTTCTTCACCAGCCTGCTTTGGATTGGGATAGCGTTGTGTCTCAGACTGAAAGAGGAGATTATAGCGACTCTATCCTTTCCGTTTTCGATAACAGGAACCGTGCACACAGCCTTTATAGCAGCACTCATTTTGTCCTCGTTCCTTACTTTTGCCAATTACAGACTCGAACACAATTTGAAAAACCGTCGAGGCAATGTGAGCAAGCAACAACTTGTCCATGTCAAACCTACGGCAGCCGATCGTTGGAAAAGTTTTAAACGTCTATTTATTTCCTCCAAGACAGAGATTCGGCTGATCTTGGGTGAAGAAATACCTATGAAGGATTGAGGTGAGAGCATGATTCAATGGGGAGGCAGTGATATGTTCACGCATATGCTTGTTGTTGGCCCTACCCGCTGTGGAAAGACAGCCACTTTACTCAAGCCCATGATTTATCAGTTGCTGCTTCTGAAGAAGAAGGGGGTTCCACTCGGACTTTCTGTTGTGGAGCCTAAAGGTGATGTTGCGGCAATGGTAGCAGAAATGTGTGATGAAATGGATATGCCCTGTGTCCATGTTGATCCCACAATAACTCATAGCGCGCGGTTTCCGGTGATGAAAGGCGACGAGGACGACGTAGCAGAAGCTACGGTTACTGTCCTTAAATCTATGTTCGGGAAACAGGAAGCATTTTTTGCTACAGTGCAGGAGCTTGCCGGACGGAATATTACCAAGCTTTTAAAACGTCTTTACTTGGATGATGTTAACCTGGGCGATGTACTCCGAACGATGCGAGATCAACGAATGCTGGAGGATAAGGTACAGGAACTTCGTTTTAAAGAGGGTGAATCCGATCTGGTTCAGTTTTTCCAATCGGAACTGCTTGGGGCACAGAAGGAAAAATATCAGCAGTTTGTTATCGGGCTTCGCGCCCAGCTTGAGAACTTAACGTCTAACCGGCATCTGGAGCCAATCTTGACTGGACAATCCGATTTCGACATGGACAAGCATTTTGCTTCTGGCGGTGTATTAGCCGTAAATACGGCCATGGGTAAATTGCGGAAAGCCGGAGATGCCTTTGGTCAGTTCGTCGTTATGCATTTGCAGAGCGGAACATTCCGCAGGCCGGGCACAGAGCGCACGCGCGTACCGCATTTTATGATCGTGGATGAGTATTCCCGATATATTAATCCCGATGTGGAGTTGTTCTTATCCATTGCAGCGGAGTATCGAACAGCCGGAATATTTGCTATCCAGTCTTTGGGGCAGCTAGAAGTCGAATCTGGCAAGATCAACGCTAAGGCCATGAAGCAATCCATTATGACGAGTTGCCGAAACAAAATCGCTTTTGGCGGGCTATCTTATCAAGATGCTGTTGAATTTAGTCGGGAATTTGGAAAAAAACAAATCATTATGCGTCAAAGCACATTTAAACAGCAATTATTACTCCCTAACTTTTTGCCGGAGAACTACCGGGACACGGAAAAGGAAGAAGACCGTATTTTTTACACGCAGATGATGGATGGACTACCCAAATTCCATTACGTGGCGAAGCTTCTGGACGATGGCACACCTTTACCGCCGAAAATAGGCAAAGGTTCATTTGTTCCGAGGGACTGGAAAGAGCGGCGGGAATGGGAAGTAAAGCGGCGATGGTGGAGAGGATTTGGTGCCGTAATCAAGAGCGGAGGCGCTAAACTTGAACAGGGCAATGTGGCATTAGATGTGCAGCCTAATCAAGAAACATTTACTTCACGTTTAAAATTTATATCCGACCCTATCCAAGACGAACCACATGTAGACGAAGATGATTTCGATTACACAACGACAAAAACAGAAGAAGATCCATTTGAGTAAGAACCTCAGCGCTAATTGTGCTGAGGTTTTTCAAATATCAAAAAACAAATTTATGGAGGTTAATGAACATGAGTGAAGAGTTAAAGAAAGTGCTGATTGAAGGTTATAACGAGGAGAAGTTGGAGCAGAGCAGCTATGATGAAGGCTGGGCGCAGATTTATAGTGCCCGGCAGAATGATCTTGTATTGCAAGCTGAACTAATTGGTCTTGAGCCAAAGCTAAACAAGCTGTGTGGCGTGGTATTAGTCGGTGGAGTCAGAGGATATATCCCACAGGATTTCTCTGGTACGAAGGATGCCCATGAATTTCGGCGGTTACTTGGAGAACCCGTTGCCTTTAAGATCCTGAGCTATGATCGTGAAGGAGATACCTTCATCGCATCCCGTCAAGCAGCCCTGGAACATATGGAAGGTTTGACGTGGAAATGGCTGGAGCAAGATGCGGTAATTACAGCGGTAGTACGTAATGTTACTCCTAAGGTGTTGATGCTGGATATTGGCGGTATTACAACGGAGCTGCCGGTTCAGGAGTATGGTTATGGATGGGTAGATGATCTTCGTGAAGAAGTAAGTGCCGGGGATCACCTCAAAGTGAAGGTTGTAGAACTGGATAAAGAAAATAAAATCGTGAAGGTTAGCAAGAAGGCAACAGAGAAAAGCCCATGGCCGGATTGCGCAAAACGATATGTATCAAAAGGAACCTACAAAGGTAAGGTATCCGGTGTAATGGAATATGGCATCTTTGTTAATCTTGAGCGCGGAGTCGATGCTCTGGTTCCCCATATCCGGTTCGGAAAAGTGAAGCGGGGCGATACAGTCTATATTCGGGTCCGCGGGGTTGACCCTAGGCAAGAACGGATTTATGGACGGATTATTCCAAAAAAGTGAAAGGGGCGATTCTCGCCTCTTTCGCCTCTTTCCTTACTTCGGTTTTAGAAAGGAGCTTTGTATGAAAACATCACCATTCTCAATTACACATGAATGGACGTTTAAACCTGCTTCATTTTCGGAGGAGCTTGTACCGGGATATGCTCCATTACGAGCTGCTACCGAAGCAGATGGGCTCAGATCGCTTGGTTTAATCGGCTGTATGGGAAGTGTTCAGATGGAGCGTTTATTCCAGTGGAAACGACATCAAGTCCGGCGCATGTTAGCTGAGAAGAAGCTAATTCAGCACCTGCTTCTCAAGAACAAGAACACGATACCCATCTATACGATTGGCCCGCGAGCTGCGCAATTACTCAACCTGGAATGGTCACATGAGTTCTGGAGAACATGGACAATGGAACAGATTTTGTCCCATTTAGTGTTTTTTCAGTTTTGCTGTGCCATGCGGGATAAACAAAAAGCGTTTCAAATTCATGCCGCTCCTTATCCCTTTACGGGGAGAGTTGAGATTGGATCTGAATCCAGAAATGTATTGGTGATCCGTGGTGATACCAGTCACTTGCATGCATCATTACGGCACTCGTCGTATCCCATTATCGCAATATCAGAATCTCTTGAAGCAGTTATGCCGGTGAATGAACTTTTGAAGGAAGCGAAGTTACTACTGGACGCTGACCTGAAACAAGAATATCGTTTCTACAGGCAGATCAAGGGAGAATGGGTAATTAAGTAAATGTCTTGGGAAAAATCTCCTTTCCTATTGAAATACGAACATATGTGTGGTAAATTGTTCCTATAAAAAGGAACATACATTCGTATTGTAGGGAGGAGTTTTGGACTATGGACAACCAAGAAAACAGACAAGCGGCACTAGAAAAGGCTATGAAGGAAATTGAGAAGTCTTATGGGAAAGGGGCTGTCATGAAATTAGGGGAGGCAGCTCATGTCCAAGTTGAAACCGTTTCGAGCGGCAATCTTGCTCTTGATATAGCTTTAGGTGTAGGAGGTTTTCCGAGAGGACGAATTATTGAAGTTTTTGGTCCAGAATCCTCCGGTAAAACAACAGTGGCACTACACGCGATTGCTGAAGTACAGAAGTTAGGAGGACAAGCTGCTTTCATTGACGCCGAACATGCACTGGATCCTACATATGCTAAAAATCTGGGCGTTAATATCGACGAGTTGCTGCTGTCTCAGCCCGATACCGGTGAACAGGCGCTTGAAATTGCAAATGCCTTGGTACGAACCGGAGCGGTAGAAATTTTGGTTGTTGATTCCGTAGCGGCCCTTGTTCCTAAAGCAGAGATCGAGGGAGAGATGGGGGATTCTCATGTAGGACTTCAAGCCCGGCTCATGTCTCAAGCGATGCGAAAATTATCCGGTTCGCTTAATAAATCCAAGACGATCGCTATTTTTATTAATCAACTCCGGGAGAAAGTCGGCGTATCCTTTGGAAGTCCGGAAGTGACTCCTGGTGGTAGAGCTTTAAAGTTCTATTCAACAATACGTCTGGATGTTCGACGCGTGGAGATTCTTAAGGCAGGAACTGAAGCAACAGGGAATCGAACACGGATCAAAGTTGTTAAAAATAAAGTTGCTCCACCGTTTAAACAAGTTGAGGTCGATATGATGTTTGGAGAAGGAATCTCAAAAGAAGGCAGTATTATTGACCTTGGGGTTGAAATGGGTGTTATCGATAAGAGTGGATCATGGTATTCGTTTGGCGAAGAAAAAATTGGCCAAGGAAGAGATAATGCAAAACAATTTTTAAAAGATCATTTTGGTATTGCTCGGCAAATTGAAAAACGAATCCGTGAGGCGAGTAACTCATTAAGAACAAGTTCACTAGATGAATCTTTGGTACAGAGTGGAGTGGCAGGATAAAAAATTGGATTTATAAGGCGTTTATAAATAGGGGCGGGACCGGGTGCTGATTTGTGTGTCCGTCTCGCCTTTTTTAGTAACTAGCCTCTTAGGGAAAGGGCCTCTTCTGGCTATCTATAGATCGAAACTTACCGTCTTTATCGTGGATGATAAGCTCGGAGCCTTGACTTCTTGCAATATCTCTAGCAGCGACAATGGATTTTTTCTTCGTTTTTTTTTACTTTGGTTGCGAACCCATGTTCATATGGAAGAACATATTTGTTAGGCATATTATCCCCTCCTTTTTTAGGTCGAAAGTTCGACACAAAGGGAGGAAATACCTTCTTGAATGCCGAATATTGGATTCATTCAAGCTCAAACTATCATTACAGGTGAATTTTATGATATTGACTAAAAGTAGAATTGATCTTTTTGAGTTAAATCCTTACGAACCCTGTCCGTGTGACTCAGGTGCTAAATTTAAATTTTGTTGTTATAAAAAAGCAAAAGCTAGTAAGCCAAAAAGGATTATTGATTTAAGTTATTCAGATGGTCGGATACATAATTTCGTCAAGCAATTTTGGGAAAAGACAGATTTCCATACTTGTTTCGCCTTCAATAAAGAAGAGTGTGATGACTTAATTAAAAGCGCTCATTCAATCCAGAATAATAGAATTCTTAATAGAATTAGCAAAGATGGGCATTTATACACTATAAGTTCAACAGGGACTAAAGAGGGCCCAGTTTCCTATCTTAATAAAATCAGTAGAAATAAAGCCAGCACATTTTTTGGGTTTTGTAATATTCATGACACAGAGCTCTTCAGACCAATTGAAAAAAAAGAGTATATTGGAGAGTCAATACAAAACTTTTTGTTTGCATTTCGTGCTCATGCTATTGAACATCATAAAAAACTAAGAAAGCTTAATTCACAAAAAAATATTTTTATCGAGTTTCCGTTTACGATGTTAGAAAAAGAACATATTTATGTATATAGAGTCGCTCAACTTGATGTTAGAGATTGTTCCGTTGATTATAAAGTGTTTAAGAAAGATTATTCTAATGCGAATTTTGACAACTTTAGAACCTTATATCGAAAATTAGATTTTGAGGTATCCTTTGCAGCATGTTCATCATTTGCTGTTGAATATGACTTAGAAGGTAACATAATGAATGATATTTATAGTGTTGGTTACGAGCATATGCCATCAATTTATGTCAATGTATATCCGACAAGTGGGGGAACAAATATTTTATTATCGTATCATTTGAATAACGATGGGACATATAAAAATTATTTTGACCAACTAGAGAAACTAAAAAATGAAGACTTATTAAAATATTTAAATTTCTTATTAATCCAATATACAGAAAATATTTTCTTCGATCCTTCTTTCATAGAAAATTTATCTGAAAAACAAAAGAATTCATTATTAAAAAGTTTTGACAGTTCCATATATCCAATCGAAAAGGCTATCCTAATAAGCGAAGGTAGTTACTATAAGTTTAACTTGTTTGAGAAGAATATGGATAAATCTGATTCCTAATTTATTTGATGGATAAGAACATATGTTGCATTGATATTAGTCAAATGCTATAATATTCCTGTAATTATTTTTACCTCTAAACTCCCCATTGCCGGAGACAAGAGCCACCTGAATAGGTAAGATTGCAATACCTCCCCTACAAGCCGTTGAGCTGAGGATAAAGTAGGATAAAGCAATAGCCCGAAATCTCCAGCGCCGAGAACAAGGGAAGAAGAGTACCGAAAGGCTCTGATAAAGGTCAAACAGCACGCGCATGTGTAATTTAATGTACTGATAATGTGAATTAAAGCCGATTTTTGCATGGATTCGTCCGTGCAGAGATCGGCTTTTTTTATTTTCCAAAAAATGAAAGGGTGGATCGAAGCATGTTTAAACACTGGTTCAAAAAGGACAAGCGTCAAGATTCATTAGTTTCACGTCAAAAGCTGGTTCTTCCCAATGAGAGCGAGTGGACTAAGCTCAAGCTAATGTGGGAGAAATCCAGAAATGAGCATAGCTCTTTAGAGCAAAGTCTTATTCAGGCTGAAGCAGAAGCCTTTGACCGAGTTAAAGGGATGCTTGAAGAGACTCTATCGTTATTGGATGATGCCTGTGTCGAAACAGACGGAATGCTCAAAGTGAGGCTCCAGCAAATCTGGAGTGATCTGGATGAACTTGTGAAGACCTATACGTTTGATTAAAAATCAGAAAGGATTCCCTCCCCATCTTCCAATAGCATATGGAGTAAGCGGGGAAATTACCAAAAGCAAATGAACGGCAGGAGGGGCGGAATGTTAGGACATCCCTTTCAGCAAATCAACTTCATGACACTGTCGTGTTCCTTAAAATACCCATGTGGATTGAAGCAAGTAACAGTAAAAATGGTGAATAAACGTTGTTCCTGATAGAGGAAGGACGTTTTTTTATTTTACCTTTCTGTGCGGGTATAAAAACAGCACAGGCGTCAATTGACGGGTGGAGGTTAAAAAATGGACTTGTCGATTATGGAAAAGGTAGTAGTTCAAGGTGATCTTTCTTCATTGAAACCTGAGGAACGTTTGATCTACTACACGAAAGTTTGTGAGAGCGTTGGACTTAATCCCCTCACCAAGCCGTTTGATTATCTGAAACTGGATGGAAAGTTAGTGCTTTATGCTAAGCGCGATGCTACGGATCAGCTTCGTAAAATTCACAAAATCAGTATCACAATAACCAGCCGTGAACGCATTGGTGATGTTTACTGTGTGACAGCTCGTGGAACGACTCAAGACGGTCGTGCTGATGAATCCATAGGTGCTGTTTCCTTAATGAAAGAGGAGAAGATCTGGGACGAGATGCGTAGATGCAAAGTCCCTACAGGAAAGATTCTCCCGTTGACAGCAGATGAACTTGCCAATGCCATTATGAAAGCCGAAACAAAAGCGAAGCGTCGGGTAACGCTGTCACTATCCGGCCTTGGAATGATGGACGAAAGTGAGATTGAAACCATTGAAGGTGCAGAACGGATTGAAGTGGGTGAGCTTGCTCAAACGAATAATCAAGTTCCGAAAAAGTTGTCTTCTGATAGCACTGCATCCAGTTCTGATCCTAAGACTACTGAAAGTAAAGGTAAGAAAAACAATTCGGGTGGAAAGCCTTCAAACTCGAATCCAAAGAACTCGGGAGAAGTATACAAGATGCTGGATATGGCAACAGGAACCTCTCCGGGCGGAGTAACATTCGCCAAGTTGAAAGTAGTCAATGTAGGGACGGGTGAAGAATCCATTGTGCTTGCCAATACAGCTGAAACGCTAGATCAGGTCAATGCGATTTCAAATAACATGCAATTTAAACTTGATTTTGAAATGAGCAATGGATTCAAAATTGTGAAATCGATTCAGTTAGTGGGTGAAGCTGCATGAGTCTGACAACCTTTACGGATGGGAAGGCACTAATCTGTGCGTTCCCATCCAGTAAGCAAAATGGTGTGTATCTCGTGAAAGTGGAGCCTCATTACAACGATTTGATTATTACGCATGACTGCCCTGCATGTCATTTCGGACACAAGCAATGCAAGCATGTTCAAATGGCTGCGGAAGTTTACGAGCGTTGGCAGTGGTGGGAGCCTAAAAAACAGATTCACACGGTTACGCGCAAAATTGTTCTTTCGTCGGAGTGGGAACAGATACAACTTCCTCCCAGCCAAGAAGAACAATTAAGGGCAGTGATCGACCATGCTTCCTGACATTCTGGACGTTGCAGACCAGAACGGACTCATTATTAAGCCTTCCTCACAATCGCGGGAGGAAGTTCTCTGTAAATGTCCATTTTGCCATGAGGATTCTAAACCGGGAAAAAGGCGAAGATACTACCTTTCTCTTAACACCAAAGACCAGGTGTTCAAATGCTGGTTTTGTGGGGAGAGTGGGGGAGTGCTTCGCTTTATTTCTCTTTTGGAGGGAGTTCCGGAAGAACAGGTGCGGCAGAGATATCGTAAGCGGAAAATTGTGCATCCAGCTGAACGACTCAGCCGAAATCAACGAAAGTTATTGAGGCAACACACAGGAGGCAAAGAGCCTAATTGGAAGCTGATGAGAGAAAGAGATTTTGCCTATTACATGCGTTCTATGGATCTTCTTTGGGAGCAGTGGAATGAGTTTCTGGAAACAGAACGGCAAGGTGCTTATCTCTGGCTGATCATCGGGATAAAGAACTTTAAATATCAAAAGTACATTGGGCGTATCCGACAACGCGAGAAAGAAATTGAAGCTCCCTTATTGGACGATGTGCTCCAAATTTATTCATGTTCAGTACGTCCTAGGTGGACGGAAGACGCGGAAAGATTTGTTTGCAATTTTAAATCTGTAAGTCCTGAGCCTGAAAGGGCAGGCATGAAGACGGAGGATAAAAAATGAGCTTGAACCAAGCAGTATTAATCGGAAGACTGACAAAGGACCCTGAGTTACGTTATACACCTTCTGGTGTAGCAGTGGCACAATTCACATTGGCTGTAGATCGTCCCTTTACGAATCAAAATGGAGAACGAGAAGCGGACTTCATTCCTATTGTGGTCTGGAAGGCAGTCGCTGAAAATGTAGCTAACTATGTGAAGAAAGGCCACCAGGTTGCAGTTACAGGACGAATTCAGGTTCGCAACTATGAGAACAATGAAGGGTGCCGTGTATATGTAACGGAGGTAGTTGGACAGTATGTTCAATTCCTTACTAACACATCTAACGGGACTTCTCAAACCGGCGATCGTCAAAATTCGACAAATAATAAAGGGACCAATTCAGCCGGAGATGGATGGAACATCTCTGATGAAGATTTGCCATTCTAATGCTGTACTCTTATTCCCGGCTCTCGCTTTATGAAACTTGCCCTTATCGATTTTACCAAAAGTACATTTTAGGTAAAAAAGAGCCAGTTACCAAACCACTAGCTCTTGGAAAAGCAGTTCATAAAGCGATTGAGCTAAAGATCAATGGAGTATCTGAGCATGAAGCCATTATAGAGGCAATTATTGAATCAGATTTTCATCCCGAAGTGACTTATGAAGAGATTGCTTCATTGGTGCAGCGTGCTCCGGAAGTCAGGGGACAAACGGAAGTTCATTTTGTACTTCCACTTGGAGATAGCATTCAATTTCAAGGCTACATTGATCTTCTGGAAGAAGAACGATTTTGGGATTGGAAATCGAATTGGCGACTGTACCGAGCAAATGATACAAGGCAGCTTGCATTGTATGCTTGGGCAATTATGAAAAGAAGAGGACTTCGGCAAGTCAAGGGGACATTGTACTTTCTACGCTTCAGGAAAGCAGAATCGTTTGTATATAACGAGTCTGATGCCAATGAAGCTAGAGAATGGGCGCGTGGTTTGGCGGAAGAAATTGAAATGAAGAAGTCTTGTCTGGAATCATTCCCGGATATGGCTTCTTCTTTATTTCCACCTACACCAGGCAGCCATTGTAAGCATTGTCCGTTTGTGCTGGAGTGTTATTTAAAAAAGGGAGAATGCTGATTCGGTAAAACGAAGTTCTAAATTTGCACTCTTTGCAAGTGTGCGGAAAGTAAGATATATAATTACTGATCCGTTGATGTTCCCCTTCCGTTTGGTTACAATGAGTTTAATAAACTAAGCGGAAGGAGGGGCGTCATGAACAAGGAGGAGAAGCAAGTGGCAAAATCCAAAGATACAAATTCGGAAAATGCTAAATTAAAAGATATTCCTAGAGATGCTTGGGTCGTTGGCTCTGAGTATAATTTCTGGCTGAACGACAAGGACGATGTTTATGACGAACTCTACAAGGACGTTTAAACGTGGGAGTGTTTGGATTGCTGAAATTGTTTATCGTGACGATGTAAGCAAGTCCAAGAAGCGACCTGTCGTTGTGTTAATGGAGGACAATCAGGATGAAGATTTACTGATTGCTCCAATAACAAGTTCATATATGCGGAATCATTGGGACATAAACTTGCTCGATTGGAAGTTAGCCGGGTTGGTCTTTCCTTCCTATGTTAGAACGTCCAAATTGAGTAGCGTTCATTATGAACGACTAAAACATGAAATAGGAATTTTAACTGATGAAGACTTACAAGCGGTTCTTAATGCTTGTAGGTCTTTATTTTTATGAAAATTAAATTAGGAGAGTGTTGAAAATGACAGCAGTAATTGAAAAATTGACCGAAGAAAAAGCAATTGAACTAGCCTTAGAAATCGAGCGTACGGAAGCGGCGTTGAAGCAAATGAAAGTGAACTTGAAGGCTTATGTGGATGATAATGGCCCACTGCAAGCTGGAGATAAATTGTGGGGATACAGTGTTTCGACTTCTTGGCAATTTGGAGCCGATGGTTTAAAGGAATTAGCCGTGGCGATTACAGCAGAGGGAAAGAATGCTTGGGAGTTCCTGAGTCTTCCGGCTACTTCCATTAAGAAGCTCGGTTGGGAAGAAGCTGCGTTGTCTCAATATGGCACGCTGAAAGAAACGAAGCGTTTCGATTCGAGAAAAGTCTAATTGCATCTTTAGTTCTCAGAGTAAATTATGGTTCGAGATAGTTATAAATAATTTCGCCTCTCGCCCGGCGTTAAACGGCGGTGTTTATTTCCGACACCGCCGTAAGGCGGCTCGGGATAAACGGGAAGGAGTACAAATGGAAGATTTTATGGTGAGGGAATCTCAGTTGAGCGCTTTGCCACCTAAACGACGCAAACAGGCTGAGAAGTTGCTTGAACTGATACGAAAAGTGATGGAAGGGGAGAAAGATCACTATATCCATACACCAGCCGATGTTTTTCAGGCTGTGGCTACGGATTTAGTCGGATTAGATAAGGAGCACTTTATGATCCTTATTTTAAATACAAAGAACCGTATTTTGTCCAAAGAGGTTATCTCTATCGGTACATTAAATTCGGCAATCGTGCATCCTCGTGAAGTTTTTAAACCTGCGATTATCAAAGGTGCGGCATCTCTCATCTGTACTCATAATCATCCTTCGGGTGACCCTACTCCAACTGTTGAAGATATTAGACTGACAGAAAGGCTAATACAAGCCGGTGAAATTCTTGGTATCGATGTTTTGGATCATGTTGTAATCGGAACGGAAGGATATGTTTCTCTAAGGGAGCAGGGTATGATATGACAGCCAAGGATCGCTTTTTAAATGAGCTTTTGAAGCGGAATGGTAAGGAACGGTGGGTAGCTGCGTTGTTGCTTGCTGCTCCTCCTGAAGTTTTGAGTACAGTTACGGTGAAAACTTTGCGCAAGGAAGGAAAGGTGAGTATGAATGCTTCGGGTAGCTAATGAAATTAATTACTTTCAATCTACGCACTTTTCATAAATAAGTTGATAAGCCGGTAATCAAAATACATGAAATTTTTAGGATCAAATTCTTATTAGTACTTAAACTTTTAAAAATTAGCCTGTGGTATCCATTTCGTCCACAGGCTTATGATCTTAACAGGGCACAAATTAGTCTGCATTAATATTTGTTGTCCTAGACTTCTCCCAAACAACACTGGCTCCGATTGTCTCACTGATAAAACGAAGTGGTATTTACATGCCCCCCTCAAGTACATTCATCTTTTCTACAGAAGAGCGACAAATTTCACTGTTTAATAAGCCTTATATTTTCCATAAAACTACTAAACTATTAAAGTATAATATAGGATGTAAAGATCAATAGAGAGGATGCGAGAATATGAAGAAGTTTAGTAAAATTTGTAAAATCTACTGTTGTACTGTGTACTGCATTTCTGGTCATCAGGTACGCAGGGGCAGCACCCGCAACTGAATTGTCACAGGATCAAAAGGACGCTTACTACAAGCAGTATGTTGAAACTGTTAAAAAAGTTGTTTCAGAACATCCTGGTGTTTCACTTGAAGATTGAGTTGATCCTGCGATTTTCAAGAAAATTGCATAAGAATGAGCTTCCGCTAAATTAGTTGTCACTGATAAAAAAAAGGGTTTTCATTGATGTCCACCGCTTCTGCTTCAAAGACAGCTACATTGAATTCAAACGGTGCAAGTGTAACTTAAACAATTATTGGTTCTTTTGAGACTTCACTGGCTGGCGGTAGACAGGTGTTTACGGGAATAAATTCAATTACTTCGTCTACTAATAAAGGCTCTTGTAACCAAACTGGCTACGAATATGATCTCTTCGATGCAAGTCGTACCTATGGCGCAGCTACGGATATCCAACCTGTTAGCAGCGCTCCACCTTCCGAATGGTTACCTGCGGAAAGTTCACCTCCGTGTAGCCTTACAATTCTTTGTGAAATGGTCAAGCCTAATCCGCTACCTCCAGTTGAACGATTTCTAGATGCTTCACCACGATATAGAGGTTCAAAAACTCGATGTAGTTCTTCCGAGGAGAAGCCCGGGCCTGTATCACGGATCATAAACTTTATTTTGTTACCTTCTTTATAACATTGAACAACAATTTCACCATACGAGGGTGTGTGTCTGACGGCATTATCCAACAAATTGTTCATCGCTCGTTCCAATAAATGCACATCACCGTTAATGAAGCAGTCGTCTTCAATATGGGTCGAAATCGAGATGTTCTTTTGGCGAGCTAGCGGACTTAAACTGTCAATCGATTTCAGGATGATGAGTTTAAAATCAATCTTCTGATTATGAAGATCCATCTGCACATGCTCCATCTTTGTAAATGTGAAAAGGTCCTCTACCAACCGGTCCAATTGCGCCGATTTTTCCTTACAAACGGCCAAATATTTGGTTATTTTATCCGGGGATTGGGCAATGCCTTGTTCCAGACCATCCAAGTAACCTCGTAAAGCGAACAACGGGGTACGCAAATCATGAGCGACAGCTGTAATGACGAATCGGCGCTCTTCTTCCAATTCTGCTTGTATTTGAAAAGCTTTTTGCATTCCATTCACCATCACTTCGAATGCATCGCGTACCTCAGAGATTTCGGTGATATAGGATCTAGGCAACTCTACGTCCCAATCTCCTGCAGCGATTTTTCTAGCTGCAAAGCTCATCTTTTCGAGAGGCTTAAGAAGAAACCTTCGCATTTCAACACCGACAATAAAAAAAGCTAACAATAGCCCGGTAAATATCGAAATGAACTTAGCCGCATTTGACTTCGGAAGATAAATAATGACCTTTCCAAGTAAATGACCGTCCTCTATAATGGAGAACCGTTCGGTAGAAGGCAATATGCCATGGCTCTGCGGATTAGAACGGTAAATTTCTTGATCTGATGCAGATAGAATAGCCGCTTCCATTTTCGCTTGTTGCAACTCATGATGCAATTGGTTTTGCCAATTCGGATCCCTCCAATTGTCCGAATTGGTTTCGATCAGCTGTACGATCTTCTCGATCCATTGTCCTTGCAGAATCTCGGCTTGAGCTCCGTTTTTTGCGAAGCTGAGCGTTTTTGTCTCTATGAAGTGTGTTGTCACATAAAAGATCCACGGCACTAACATTAAGAAAAAGAAAAGCAGTATAGTAAACGAACGAATACGAAGTGTTCTCATCTTAACCTCCCTCGAAGCGATACCCTATTCCCCATACGTTGACTAGGTATTGAGGATGGTTCGGATCGGATTCAATTTTTTCGCGAAGTCGACCGATGTGCACCCGAATCGTATGCCTGTCACCTACCCCATTCCAAAATTTCGAAAGTATCTGTTCATATGAAAAAACATGCCTAGGGTGTTCGGCAAATAATCGCAATAATTCATATTCCCTCGGGGTGAGCACTACACTCTTCCCATCCACGAATACTTCTCTTGTGGATAGATTTAGCTTGATGCGGCCAAAATCCAAGATTCTCTCACTCATTTGCAGTTGGGAAACAGAACGCCGTAGTACAGCTTTTATCCTGGCTACGATCTCGCCAGGTGAAGCGGTTTTTACGATATAATCATCGCCGCCGAGCGTCAAGCCACGAATCTTGTCTACATCGTCGCTGCGTGCGCTCAAGAAAAGGATCGGAACATTACTCTTCTCACGAATCCGGCGACATAACTCAAACCCGTTTTGCCCCGGCATCATGATGTCAAGAACAATACAATGAATGGAATTCCGCTCAAACAAAGTCCAAGCTTGAACAGAATCACAAGCGGTTATAACGCGAAAATTTTCATACTCTAAAAAGTCGCTCAATAGTTCGACAATGCTTTGATCATCGTCAACAACCAGTATGGTACTGATTTCACTCATGATATCCCACCTTTGAAAACTAGTTTATCATTTAACCCCATGCAACAAACAGAACCACCTAATTTGTGATGATTTGTTTATTGTTTTGTGACCTTTATACAACTTCATTTGAGATACTCGTTTGTTACGATACTTCTTGCCGAGTCGGACAGCAAATATCGCGAGTTAGGGCCCGTTCTACGCAAAAACGGATGAAGGAGGTTGACATAAACTTGGAATACGGAAGTTTCTCATTTTTTCCATTCGGTGCTCTATTTTGTCTTACACTTTTTTCTTTTATGGTAGTTCGAATTTATGCGATTAATCATCGCTACAGAGTTTCCAATCAAAAAGACCGTGACATCACATTGATTCTAAAAGGCCGGATGGCTAGTGGTGAGATCGACGAGAAGGAATATCACAGGCTGAAGGATCTTCTGACAAAATAATTTTTCCCTGATACGATCCGCAGGTTCGAGGATCAATCTACTGACTTTGAATATGAGGAGGTTTGTGGATGTTAACGGTTCAAGTCGTGCTTTTTGATGGCTTTGACCTTCTGGATGCCATTGCGCCTTACGAGGTTTTTTGTGCCGCGGCAATGTATGCTGAAAACGCGTTAAGCGTAGAATTCGTCACCGCTGAAGGGCCGAGAATCGTCACCAGCGGCATCAACGGGTTAAAAATTGAAGCGAGCGGCAGACTGAACCCGGAACGTACGGGCATCATTCTCGTACCTGGCGCGTCGGGTGACGTCGAAGGAGATGGGCCGAATTCGCCCCCAGCCATTCTGTCTCGGGCATTGAATACGGAATTGGCTGGATTGATTGAGCGAGCACTCGGGCAAAAAGACATCATCGTTGCCACGGTTTGCGGCGGTTCCCTGTTACTGGCCATGGGGGGGCTCTTGGAGGGCAGACCGGCGGTAACGCATCATCTGGGCATGAATGTACTTGGAGCAACCGGAGCCATTCCCGTCCCGGCACGCGTAGTGGATAGCGGCGATCTGGTTACTAGCGGCGGCGTTACTTCGGGACTCGATGTAGCGCTGTATCTGGTGGAACGCGAGCTTGGACCGCGTATCGCGCACGCGGTAGAGCAGCTGTTCGAATATGAACGGAGAGGAACGGTCTGGCGGGAAGAAGGAAGGGCGCCTAGCTCTCACAAGGCAGAGACCGACGAAGAAACGAACATCGCGACGAACAATACGGGGATGATTTATGATACCTCGGAAATCAAATTACCCGGAGAATCTGAATTCGACGGGGATTGGGATACGACAATTGCTACGCCTGTTGGGAAACTGGAGGTCAAGCTCTCCATTTCCATAAGGAATGGGTTGATCCAAGGCCAGGCCACACAAGGGGATGAGACGGTCGAGTTTATAAACCCCTTACTTCAGGACAATAAGCTTACCTGGTCGCTGCGCGTCACGAAACCTATGCGGTTAAATCTAAAATTCGAAGTTATCGTGCGTGGAGATGACATGATTGGATTTGCCAGGGCCGGCATACTGCCTGCATCCAAATTAACAGGCAAGCGTGTTACCTAACCCATAAATGCGAATTGGTCATAAAAATGAGGGGATGGATCGCATGAAGGAATGGAAAATAACATACGGACTTTTGGCCTGCATCAGTATTCTATTTATCCTTTACGCTTTGGTGGCCAATTTTATTATCGATCCTGGAGCCAAGGCGTTTTTAAGCCATAAAATCGGCCTGAAGCGCGAACTAAATCTTCCAGTCTGGATAAACGTTATGCACGTTCATGTTGCGTTTGCCTGCATCGCCATGGCGACGGGGTTGCTGAACTTCTCCAACCGCGTCTTTGAAAAAAGCCGCAAGCTCCACCGTATAAACGGCTACGTTTATTTAGTATCCGTCCTTCTTGTCGTGATTACTTCCGGATATATGGCTCCTTATGCTACTGGAGGAAAAATAAGCAGTATGGGGTTCAATGCTCTTAATATAATATGGCTGTTTATCACCATTATGGCGCTTGTACAAATCAAAAAGAAACGTATCATTCGGCACCGGAACTGGATGATCCGAAGTTACGCCTTTTGTTTTACGAACATGACAATTCATCTCATCACCTCCCTTTTTTATCAGGGATTTGGTCTCATTTACGCTACCAGCTATACAATTGGCGTTTACGGCTCTATTGTGCTGCTGTTGATCATTCCTAACATCATTATCAGAAATATCAATCGATCCAGAAAGGCAGTGTAGGATGAAAAAAATTATAGGAGTACTCATGTCGTTTGTACTAGTTCTATGTCTAGTTACCTCTACAGCAAGTGCGAATTCAAAAGAAAATAATGATCCATTCAAAGACAAAAGGATGCATGTTCAAATCGTCTTGTTCGATGGTTTCGATCTGCTGGACGCATTAGCACCATACGAAGTATTCGCTGCTGCGGGAATGTACTCAAAAGGAGCAGTTACTGTGGAATTGGTTTCCGCAGAAGGCAAGCGTTCTGTCCCGAGCGGTCTGAACGGGCCCGCTCTCGAAGCGCAAGCTGCATTAGACCCAAAGCGTCCGGGAATCATTTTGGTGCCTGGGGCTTCGGGCAAGCCAGCGGGAAATTCGGAAGATGCCATTCCAAATATATTAAAGAAGGCCATGAAGACAGGCTTGTCGGAAAAATTGAAACAAGCTTTTAACAATGAGGAAGTTATTGTAGCTACAGTATGCGGTGGTACACTACTGCCTGCGATGGGAGGTTTGTTGAAAGATAGACATGCGGTTACCAATCAAATAGGCATGGAAGCGTTAGGATCTCTCGGTGCAATTCCGATTGAAGCAAGAGTCGTTGAAGATGGTCCTCGCTTCGTAAGCGGGGGAGGCGTGACTTCGGGTCTTGATGTGGCCTTGTATTTGGTTGATCGTGAGTTAGGTCCCCAAATCGCAAATGCTGTAGAAAAGTTATTCGAGTACGAGAAAAGAGGCACTGTGTGGCGAGCGGAAGGCATTGCGCCGATCAATTTTAACGAAAACTAATACCGATCCGATAAGAGCAACAGCGGCAGACTAGGATGCAAAAGACCCTAGCCTGTCCGCTGTTGTTGGCTCGATCACATGCCAAAAGAATGCAACTGGCCTTGGTATGGCTAAATTTTCATGAGACTGACTTGCATCTTATACAAAACAAGGTTATCATAGATACATGAAGTCTTTAATTTGAAATGGAGGAGTACTATGAAAATTCACAAGCAACTGATTATGCGTTTGAGGTGATGTTCTATTTATTGGTTACTGGCAACAACGCCGGACAAGATTACTAGACCCATTTTATGACAAATTAAAGATATTATATATCCATAGTATATTTAATTGAAAGGAAGATCACGATGGCTATTCAACATGCGATAGATTCTACTTTTAAAGAGATGGTGCAAACGGAAGGTACAACAGTAGTGAATTTTTGGGCTGCTTGGTGCGGTCCATGCAGAGTGTTTGCACCTGTATTAGAGGAGTTTGAAAAGGAAGCAAATGATTCCATTAAAGTCGTTAAAGTTAATGTAGACGAAAATCCGGTAACCTCTTCACAATTTCAGATTATGAGCATACCGACAACCATTATATTCAAAGATGGACAGCCTCTATATAAAGAAATAGGCATATTGTCGAAAGGTGCCCTGCAGCAGCTTGTTGCCTCCAAATAAATCAACAAAAAAGGGGAGATTCTATTGACTTATGATTGTGCTATTATCGGCGGAGGCCCGGCAGGACTCAATGCGGCTCTGGTACTTGGGCGAGCCAGACGCAGTGTTGCGTTATTTGATAACAGCCAGCCCCGAAATGCGGTTACACATGCTTCTCATGGATTTATAACAAGAGACGGTGTGACACCAGCCGAGTTTAGACGTATTGCATATGAGGAGGTTCTGGGGTATCCCTCCGTTGAACTTTTACCTTGGGAGGTAACCGAGATTCACCGGAATGATCACAGGTTCGTCGTCGTGACGTCAACCGGAAAACAGATTGAAGCACGCAAATTACTGATCACCACGGGACTTAGGGAGATTTTCCCGGATATTCCAGGTTTACGTGATTGTTATGGAACAAGTTTGTTCAGTTGTCCCTACTGCGATGGTTGGGAGCTTCGAGATCAGCCGCTAATTGTTGTTTCCGAGAACTCTGGAGTGTTTCATATGGCCAAGCTGCTCTATACCTGGAGTAAAGATCTTGTGATTTGTACAAATGGGCATGCTGTTCTGGACAACGATCAAAAACAATTGTTGAAATCCAGAAACATCGAAGTGGTTGAACAAGCAGTAACGATGTTTATCGGTCATGAGGGGAAATTGCGGCAGGTGGAATTTGCGGATGGCACGCGAATCGAGAGAACGGGAGGATTCATTACACCGGAATGGAAACCGAAGGCGTCTTTTCAGGGTTCGCTTGGTTACGAGGTAAATGAGTTTGGCGGTATCGCCACAAATGAGTGGGGCAAAAGCTCGGTTCCAGGTGTGTATGCCGCCGGGGATGCAGCTTACGTAATGCCTTCCCAGTTGATTTTTGCTGCAGCAGGCGGAAGCAAAGCGGCGATTGGCATCAACATGGAGCTGACAGAAGAAGATTTCGTTTAGCTCTAAGTGGACATGTCCTTCTCTTGGGAAAAAAGTTTCTTAGAGAGAAGGACTTTTTTCAAAAGTCATAAGTGTAATGGCTACATATAACAGAAAGGGATGAAGAGGATGATGACGAACGATTTTTTTAATGATGCCGTTTGGGAAGCAGCTTGGAAGAATGATCCAGATACAGCGGTTAGCAAAATGAAAAAAGCTGGAATTGATCCAGCACATACTTTTGACCATAGGGCAAAGTCATTTAACGAGCAGGCGTTTAGCGAAGAAGGCAGGCGAAGAACAAAACGGATTATGAATTGGCTGGAAAGTCAGGGTGTGACATTTAAAGATATCTCCATATTAGACATTGGAGCGGCCTCAGGCGGATTTACAGTGCCATTTGCGGAGAGAGGGGCTAGTGTTACTTCTGTGGAGCCTAGTCTTCCATTAGTTGAGCTATTGAAAAGTAATATAACGGGATTAAAGAACGGGAATGTAGAGATTGTGGCTGAGCCTTTTGAAGACATTGATATTCAAGCAAAGGGGTGGGAAAAAGCCTTTGATTTCGTATTTGTCTCCATGTGCCCGGTTATTGTCGATTGGGACAGTGTGGAGAAAGTGCTGAGCTGCGCACGACAGTATTGCTATATCAGCCTGTCTGTCGGCTCCAGGGAGCACAGTCTGGTAAAAGAGATTTGGCCTTTGGTCACTGATCAGCCCATGAAAACGGAACATTTGGAAATGGCTTATTTGCTCCATTTACTGTATCTCAAAGGGTATTCCTATCAGTCGCTCGTAACCCGGGAAATGAAATCTACAGAAGTATCTAGAGACACGGCGCTCCAGGAGGTTATGGAATGGCTGAGAATTTTCGGTTTGACTGCGGACGACCAGAATAGGAAAATCATAGCCAATTATTTGGAACGGACCTATCCGACGGATAAGGTTGTCATCCAGCAGGGTGGGCGTTTTGGCAAGGTGCTTATTCAATTGAAGGATCAGAGCATGTACACCGGTGTCCAAGAATTTCCCCATAAGTAATTTCTTTAACTGTATAATGGATAAAAAATATCTGTAATATCTACAAACTGTTAAGGGATGATTATATTCATGGCATTTCTACACGCAACAGATTCTACATTTCATGGGCTGGTTCAGACAGAAGGAGTGGTCGTAGTAAATTGAGGAACGTTATGAAAAGAAAACCTGTAATCATTGTCGCATCTCTAATCGTCGCGAATTTTTTGGCACAACTCATGCAAACCATGCTGAACACGGCTTTGCCACAAATGATGCTTGACCTTGGAATCCAGGTCAATCGGGCGCAATGGCTGATCACCGTCTATCTTCTGGTTTCTGGAATTGTCATCCCTGTGACGGGATTCCTGATCGGAAAATACTCGACGAGAACCCTGTTTTTCGCATCCGCTGGGGCCTTTACGACAGGGACGCTAATTGCCGGCTTCTCCGTCGACTTCACATTGATCCTATGCGGACGAATTATTCAGGGGATTGGCGCCGGATTGCTGGTACCGGTGTTCCTGAATACGATTATCCTAGTGTTCCCAAAGGAAAAACTCGGGGCAGCGATGGGGCTGGCCAGTCTCATTGTGGGACTCGCCCCTGCACTGGGGCCGACGATTTCCGGCTTCGTGATTCAAAATCATTCTTGGAGAATCTTATTCTATGGGGTGGCGCCCATAGCGATCGCGAACCTGTTTGTCGCATATTATTGCTTGGAAAACGTTTGGGATACGCATAAAGCGAAATTGGACTGGAGATCTATTCTCTATTCGAGTTTGGGCTTCGGTTGTCTGTTGTATGGATTTAGCATCCTTAGCGATCAGGGAAAAGGGATTCAGCTTGCGCTGACCTTCCTTATCGTGGGATTCGCAGTGTCGTTTCTGTTTGTGAAGCGCCAATTCAAACTGGCCGTCCCTTTGCTTGATTTCAACGTATTTCGTTACCCGAGATTTACTTATGCATCGATTATAGGCGTAGTCCTGTTCATTGTGATGGCCGGGGTGGAACTGCTGCTCCCGATATATGCACAAAATGTCAGGGGACTACTGCCTAGAGAATCGGGGCTAATGTTGCTCCCAGGTGCATTGCTGATGGGGGTGTCCGGAGTGGTTTCGGGTAAAATCTACGACCGTTATGGCGGTCGCTATTTGATTCGGATTGGCTTCTTCGGGATAGCCGCCGTAACGGCCCTATTAACGATAGCGCTATCGATTCACGCTCCGTATGGTCTGTTGGTAGGGTTATATGCGTTGCTTATGACCGGGGTCGGTTTTATGATGACCCCAATTACTGCTTTTGCCATGGCAAGCTTGCCGAATTCGATGATGAATTACGCTTCGCCGATGACCACGGCCATACGTACATTGGGCATGTCAATGGGCGGGGCTCTGCTCATCACCTTGGTGACAATTACCGCAGATTACAGCTCATTATCTTTTCCGATCAATATGCATCAAGGAATTCAAGCCGCATTTTGGTCACTAGCCCTCGTTGCAGCGAGTGGTTTTCTTCTTACCTTCTTTGTTCCATATGGTAAAGGTTCAGTGGAATCGTAGGTCTTGGAGTGTTGCCAGTTACAACGAATAAAGGAGTAATAAGGGAGGCGATATTTGACATAAGCCAATATAAAAAGTTATTATGGGCACATAAAGTCCATAATTGAGGTGAACATCACGTTATGAAATTTTCTAAAGCGACAAACTATGCTCTTCATACTATGCTCTTTCTTGCCGCATTCCCGCCGAACAAACTTATCGGCGTACAGCAATTGGCGGAGAGACAAGAGGTTTCTCCAACGTATTTATCCAAAATCCTTACCAAGCTGGTCAAGGCAGGAATGATTGAATCGACTTCAGGAGCCAATGGTGGATATCGCTTAAAACGGAATTGGGAAGAAATCTCGTTTCTCGACGTGATTCATGCCATTGAAGGCTCCGCCTCCTTATTCGACTGCGAAATGAATCATGGATCAGAGTGTTTAGTTCAGAAGGTGATGGTATCGGCTGAAGAGAAAATGGAGGACTTTTTAAAAAAACAAAAATTATCTGAGATTGCTAAGAAATTGACGGTAGTTCTTTGAAGAAAAACTGTTTTTATGAGAATGGTTTATTTTATTAAACCGTTTGGGAAAAGTATGAAAGGAAGATATACAAACGGCATTGAACAAGATAGTGCTGCGTTAGATTGATACCATTGTCCTCTCGACCGCATCGATGTTCGCGAAGAAGAGCTCTCGATATAGCTTAATGGTGAATCGAGAGCTCTTCTTTTGCATATTCGGAAACTTGTCGAATGCAGGAGCCTGGAGGGTCTGGTTTAATTCGTGAAATGATGGGTCAGGAATCGGGATGATGGACTGAAAAATAAAGTATTAGACTAGGAAAAATAAGTTGTAGACTGTGAAATTAAGTTTTAGACTCACACGGTGGTGCTGAACGGGCAGTATAACACGACAAAGACTCTGTGGTGTATATAAGCTGGATGCTTATATGAATGGGCTGAAGAAAAAGGAAAATCTAAGCCAAGGGACTTATTCTAAACTGTCTGTTATTCCGTCAAGTAGGTTCAGCATTAGGCTTAGCAGCTGGCGGCCCTGCAGCAGCCGTGATTATTCCGGGTGGCGATTAGCTGCAACAAACAAACTTCCTGAGGAACGAAGCTCACTGCTCTGCTCTTCAGGAAGTTATTCAGCAGACAGTCCCCTCAGCTAGAGCCCAGTCAATGATCATTTATTCGTGAGGGCTAAGGGCTAACAAGCGTTTCAGGTTATCATCAATAAACAGATTATCCGCACTGTTGATTCCACGGCCGGCAAAATGGCCCCAGATGGACGGAATTGGCTTAAAGTCGGCATTAGGCATAAACTTGGCTTCGTATGCATTATCGTCGGCTGAGCAGAAGAGGTCCGTGCTCCCCGGCATGATGCAGGCTAGGGCTTTAATGCTTTTAAGCGCCTTCTCAAAATCCCCGTTGTATGAAGGGTTCGCACTAATATCTGCATGCTGGCCTGTCTCTAACATGGCCAGTACATTATGCGGATCCATCTTCATGAAGCTATGTTCCCAGACCTCGGTCACAAAGGCCTCCAAGGAGTCAAAGCCTAACTCCCGGTACAGCTCCTCCCTATAAAACGCCTGCGACAGTCCCCATCCGGCATAAACCCGGCCAACGGCGCGCATGTCTTCGGAAGTCAGCTGGTTTAGCTTGCTTGAATCAAAGCCTACTCCTGCCAGTAGCGCGGCCTTCAGACTGTCCAGCACCACAAAAGTATGAGGCCAAGTTTTGGCAATTCCCGCGAAAGGCGCAATTCGTTCCACCATCTCCGGGTAACTTGCCCCCCACTGAAAGGCTTGAATGCCGCCCATGGACCAGCCCACTACGAGTGCGATCTTTTGAATGCCAAATTGTTCGGTCACCAGCCGATGCTGGAAACTAACGTTGTCATAGAGGGTTACCTTGGGAAAATGAGCTCGGTCAAACGGAGGGGCTGTGTTGCTGGGAGATGAAGATAACCCGTTGCCCAGTAGATTGGGAACGATAATAAAATATTTGTCCGGATCCAGGGCCATTCCGCTGCCAATCAGCCATTCATTCTGAGTATGCTGGTCACCAAATGCAGTCGGATAGACGATAACATTATCTTTTTGTGCATTTAGTGTCCCATAAGTCTTATATGCTAGAAAAGCGTTCGGCAAAATCACTCCTGATTGCAAGGTGACATCACCCAAATTAAAAATTTCATAATCCATCCTAGAGGCCTCCCTTCTAAATGAAACCACATGTTCAAGGTCAGATGTGATTTCTTGTGTTTAGTATAGAGTCGTGATACTCTCAGAGAAAGTGAACACAATTCATAATAGTATTCAATAATTTTGAAGGTATGGGGGATCGATAAATGGAGCTGCGTCAACTGAATACGTTTTGTACGGTTGCATCAACCTTAAATTTCACTCGGGCCGCAGAGGTGCTGAACTACGTACCCTCTAACGTAACCATGCAAATAAAAGCCTTGGAGGAGGAGCTGGACGTTCGTCTCTTTGACCGCTTGGGCAAGCAGTTGGTTCTCACCGCAGCGGGTAAACGTTTTTTGATTCATGCCCGGAGCGTTCTGGACAAATTGGATGAAGCACGCAGCGTTGTTCATGATAACGAGTCTTTAAACGGTACTCTGACGATAAGTGCCAATGAGGTTATTTGCGCGTACCGGCTTCCTGCTGTCTTTCGGCGCTTTCGTTCGCAGCATCCCAGCGTTCGTCTGATCTTCCGCTCCGTTCCCAATCAAGAGCTCAAACAATCGCTTTTTGAGGGGAACTCAGATATCGTCTTCATGCTTGACGAGCCCATTCGCTCGAGCGGACTTGCCGTAGAACCGCTGCTGGAAGAAACCTTCCGCCTGTTTGCTGCTCCGGATCACCCGCTTGCTAGGCAAAAGGAGCTGCAACTGGAGGATTTTCACGGAGAAGTGTTCCTGACGAATGAAAAAGGCTGTCCTTATAGAACCATGTTTGACCGGTCATTTGAGAAAGAGGGCATTGACAGCATTACGTATTTAGAGTTTCAAAGTGCAGAAGCCATTAAACAATGCGCCATTTCGGGAATAGGTATAGCTTTTCTCCCAGAAATCGTAACGGAAGCCGAGGTAGAGCGCGGTGAACTTGTTGCCCTTCCCTGGCAAATTCCCGATCTGCATGTGTATACACAGATGTTGTGGCATAAAGACAAGTGGCTTTCACCCATCCTGTTGTCTTTCATAGAAGCGGCGAGAGAAGTTCTGACTTAACCCCCCTTTTTTTGTCGGGGATACAATCAAGGACTTTAGTTTTCACATGGGAGGAAATTGATGGATCTATAGCGTCTCACGCACCGGGAGCAACTGCTGTCGAAGTTGTAAAGTGTTGTAATGTCTGCAAGGAAGCTTCTGCGTTATATGGATGTAGAAGGAAAGAAGGCGGATTCGTATTTCGAACTTAATGAACTGAGAGAAGTTGGCACGCCTGGTACTAACATTATCACACTGACGGGATATCAATATACTGAGGCAAGTTTCTCGGATATTATCACTACGCTTATCACTCTACTAAATAAATCCGCAAAAATAAAAATCCAAAATTACATTGTAGTTTGATGCAAGAAGCGGCTAAAAGGTGTATACTCGACTCTGTTCTATCCCAAGGTCGAAGATTACAAGGAGAAGTTTATCACTTACGCTGAGCTAGAAATTATCTCATTAATTGACAAACCAAACACTCTAATTTATAGCCAAGGACTTAGAACTCCATTGATTTCCTTCTATCGGATTTTGGATGAAAAATACGTCAAATACGTTGGTTTACCAAAATATTCTACCAGTGCAGATCCTCTGTCTGGACAACTGGATATCTTGAACTAAAGGGAGGGCACGATATAAAAAACGACAATGGAGTACGTATGGCTATCTATAAAGAATAAGTAATAAGTGGGTGTGAGGGTGATGATATACGAGAAGTGTCGAATTAAACTGAAGTAAAGATTTTAGTTGTATTCTAAAACAGTTGATACGTTAAAGAAGTAATCCATTTCTAACGTCGAAGCTAGTTAGTTGCGATTAGAGTTTGAGGGGGCTACATAATGAATATTACTTATGAAGGTAAAGTAGATTTCAAGATGCCGTCCACTATTTTGCCCAGTAATGATTCAAATATTAAAAATATCACTGTACACGCGGACGGAAGTATAATATCGTTTCTTTTCGAGACGAATTATGAAAATGAAGCAGATGCACTTTATGCCACTAACAAAGAACTCATTAAAATCGAAAAAATGATATTTTTTACCTTTGAAGAGAAGATTCGTGATCTCGACTGGAAAAGCCAAGTAAAAACGAATGATGCTGGCGAAAAGGTTTTGATTATAAAAGATAAAGTTGATCTCGATTCGATATTGACAGTAAGACGTAATTATAACTCTGAGGATACTAAAAAGCTTAAATTGAACCTGGAAGCCTATAGAACCGAATCAGACATTTATAACGTACTTATAGATATTTTAAAGATGAAAGATAAGGTTGGTAGTTTTGTTATGCTCTATAGTTTGCTGAACATTTACGTCGGTCCTACTCAAAAGGAAATTGATAGGTATATAAAGGGGAAAAAACCTGAAATAGAGATGAAGCCTACCACTAGAGAGGGCAAGAATTACAAAGAGACAATTTATACATCTTTGCGTAATCAACTGGGACATCTTTCAGTCTCTTCTGATACTGACACTAATCAAATAATTGAAGAAATAAACAGACACTATAAAGATTTCTCCGCTGTAGTTAAACAAATGCTCGTCGAAAAAGAGATAATATAAAGACATTTCTTATAAAAAAAGATAAAGCAAAAATATTTTGGTTGAGACATTTGAATAATATCGAAACGATTTGCTAAAGTTTGGAGAGAACGATTCATGCTCCGAACGTATGATTGCATCTTTGAGAGCTGAATGCTATAATATTCCTGTAATTACTCTTACCTCATACTCCCAATTTTGCTGGAGACAAGAGTCACTTGAGATAGTAGTACCTCCCCTACAAAGCTTTATAGCTGAGGATTAAAGTAGGATAAAGTCATTACCCCCGACATCTCCTGTGCTGAGAACAAGGGAAGAAGAGTACCGAAAGGCTCTGATAAAAGTTTTACATTGGCGCATTTTATGGCGTTATAGAAATTTGATATTTTTTAAAAGCCGATTTTTGTATGGATTATTCATGCAAAAAATCGGCTTTTTTTGTTTTTATTAAAAAATGAGAGGATGAATAAATATGTTCAATTTATTTAGAAAAGAGAATCGTATTCAAGCCGAGTTCACTTCATTTTTACAACAAGAAAAATATCGGTGTAAAAAGGCGGATGAGTTTATTCGGATGCTCTCAGAAGCCATCCCATATGTTGCAGAAGAAGTATGGGGGCTGCGAGATAAAGAAATTACGATTGGCGATAATATTGTTTTTCAGTTTGAAGAAAAAGGATTTTACCTCATGGATGAAAGAAACGACACAATAGAAGAAGTCGAGATGTTAAAAGGGCAATTATACTGGAAAAGCGTGCAGGTAATTATGAACTATGCTAAAGATATGATCGAAGATATACAGGAGCGGGATGCAGGAAGAAATCGACTCGTTGCTGAGATGGCTAATTTGACACAACAAATGAAAAATAGCCCCATTATCTCTGACTTAAATGTGAAAGTATTTCGGGTGTAGGCCATTAGCAAAAATTAAATGTTAAGCCAAGACTGGTTCCTTACTCTTAGGAATTGGTCTTTTTTATTAAAATGAGGAGGTTTTTCTTATGAGTGCCATTTTAAAGGATGTAGTTGCTGTTCCATCCAGTAAAGACAATGCGATTGGATTTTTAACCTGGAATTCTCTATCCAGCATGCTGATTACTCCAGATGAGTTGAAACAAAAGCTTGTTGATTCTGGATTAGGGGCTGGTTGGATGCCAAAGGACATCCGATCCCCGGATGCTTTTAGAAGAGCCACAAGTGAAAAATTTAAGCGTGAAGTATCACCTGGAGTCTATGAGAACTACATGTTCCGTGAGGTGGCTTCAACCAGCACTTTCGTACAACGAAATTTAGTTTGCGAAACTAAGGATACGAAAGGTAGAAGATTAAAATATGTTCCTGATGTAGGGGCACTGGTATTAGATCGAAAAACGGAGACAGTAGAGACCAGCTATATTTCATCAATGGCGCAGCAACTAGTTAATAATGCTGCGTTGCAGTTTGAAATTTATCGAAACAATTATGGTTCTACTACACTACGTACGTTGATTACCAGCGTCTTAAAGAGTATGTCACCTACACCGGTTAGACCATCAGGTGGTGTTTACTTCATACCGGCACAGTTTGAAGGCAATTTGGATGCATTGGTTCAATTCGTTGTGTCTCTTGAAAAAGGGGAGGCAGAGAAGGTTCCTGTAATGAACACCATGGATATGAAGAACATGGTTACAAGGAAGCTTTTAGATCATCTTCGTGGCACTCTGGCTGCATGTGAAAATGGGGTAGCTAATCAGCTCAAGAAGAATGAGCTTAAGGCTATTCTTGAGGATGCCAAGGTGATTGTATCCAATGTTAAAGATTATGAAGCGATTGTTACTGGGGATTTGCAAGAGATGGAAGAATACGTTGCGCTTATCCGTGAAAAAGTGGCGAGTGCGCTGACAAATATGGCTGATTAAAACAAGGATTCGTTATCTGACGATAACAGAAAGGATAAAATCATGGAAGGACAAGCTTACTTGCAGCATTGGCCTTTGATCAGAGAGATACTTGAAGAGCATATTGATTCAAGTAAAGTGAGGTATAGTTATCACGCCGATGAGCGGATGAGAGTGCGCGGAATTACAAAGGCGATGGTAGAATTCATCCTGTATCATAATGATCCAAAAGAAATGCACGAAGCTCAAAACTATCCTTTTGGAGAACAACCCTATAGAAACGCTGATCCAGTGCTTACCGTAGTTGGTGAATATAACGATCGCAAGCTGGCTATTGGATTGGCTGTGAAGAGAAGAAACCGAGGAGTGCTTTTTACAGTAGTGACTGCTATGTTCCCTGAACATGGTCGGCATGTAAGATAGCAGAAGTTCCTTTACTATTTCGTTTTGATGTATAATTAATACATTCCAAGACGGGTGGTGAAATTTTAAGTGAAAGGAAAAAAAGACATGATAATTGACAATGTCAAAACACAAAATTTCCCTTACGAAGTTATTGACGGGGAAGAACACTACCCTTTGCATTCTGCTGTAGTAGTTGAAAGTATTGCATCTAAAATTCCCGATGAGGTAAAAGCATCTATAACCATTGATTACGATCAGATTCCAGAGTCTTATTTTCAAAAGATAAAGGAAGATATGGGGATTCGTTCAGTGGATAAAGATCAGGGTGAGACCATGCAGCGTGAACGCAAATTATTGGAACTCTTAGAGCAAGATGGCGCGTTTCCAAACTAAATCGTGAGACACAATATATAAACAAAGAGCTGATGACTTCTTAAATTTGAGAAGCGTTGGCTCTTTTTATTTTATCTAAAAATGGAGGAAGCTAAATGAAAATCAAGGATATCCAGAATGCATTAAATAGTCAGTATACTGAACGCGAAGAGGTGATTGAAGGTCTGATGGTGGCTATGATCGCTCGGCAGCACGCTTTGTTGATTGGACCTCCGGGGACAGGAAAGAGCGCCCTCGTCAGTGATCTAACGAAGCGTTTTACAGGGGCGAATTACTTCCAATGGCTGCTGACACGTTTCAGCACACCAGAAGAACTGTTTGGTCCTGTCTCGTTGAAGGAATTGGAGCAAGGTGTGTACAAGCGGAATACGGCTGGAAAGCTTCCGGAAGCTCACACTTCATTCTTGGATGAGATTTTTAAGGCAAACAGTTCAATATTGAATGCCTTGCTCACGCTCATTAATGAACGAATGTTCTATAATGATGGCGCACCAGGACAAGTTCCATTAATGTCCTTGATAGGTAGTTCAAACGAATATCCAGAAGAAGGGGAAGGGCTTGAAGCTCTGTTTGACCGCTTCTTGCTGAGATATGAAGTGGACTATATTGGCGAAGATCAATCTTTTGTTTCCATGTTGAAAGGTTCAGTACCATCTCAAGCTGATATGAGCATTGATGAATTATTTGAACTTCAGTTTTTTAGTGACACGGTAAGTATTCCTGACGAGGTTTTTGAAGCACTGAGCAAGATCAGACGAGAATTGATGGATGAAGGTATTCGTCCTTCAGATCGGCGGTTCAAGCAAATTCTTTCCGTAATTCGGGCAAAAGCTGTGCTTGCAGGCAGAGACTATGCAGAACTTGAAGACCTCATGATCCTTAAACATGGCCTGTGGGAGAAGCCGGATCAGCGTGATAAGACAGCCAAAATTGTACGTAATCATGCTCAGGATGCTGTCAAGACTCGTGTTGAGGAAATTCAGGTCGAAGCAACTGATATCATAAGGGGTCTCGAACAGTCTAATAATTCTACGGATGTGGCTGTTGAAAGTACGAAAAAACTCAAAACCTTGGTCAGCGAACTTAAGAAACTTCAAAAGGATAACCCGAATCGCTCGGAGGTTGAGCAAGCCATTGTTCTTGTTCAGAAGTCGTTGAATGATATCGCATCCCAAGTGTTAGGAGTGTAGAGGATGAAGGAACATAAAGGCTCTGTTTTAAACACAGATTCATATGATCGAAGACGCTTCGGGCAGCTCATGGAAATGTCTGAGAAGCTCAGAGAGGTTAGTAAAGAGGGAAGTAAACTATTTCCCTCTTTTCAGCCTTTAATGGGTGACATGTGGGCAGGTCTATTTAAAATGAAGCCTGAGTTGCTGGAAGAAGTTACTGAAGGGCTAGAGATGAACCATCAACTTATGGAGCGAGTCATGTCAGACGAAGGCTATCAGGAGTTTCGTGAATTTACTCGTCTGGATGATCTGGCCGCTGCACTTGGCACAACGAAGTATAGCGAGACTGTTCTTGGCTGGGTGAAGGAACAAGCGCAAAGGGATCAGGACTTAGCGGATGCGCTGCAGAACTATATGAAGGGGAAGGCAGGGGCATCTCAGGAGGCGTCAGAGGCGTTATATTCAGCCTTGAATCAAAATGGCAATGCACTATCTCAGATGCTAGCCAAAGCTGCACAAGAAGCAATAGAAGCCAAGGAAAATGTAAAATCTCTTTTGGGAGGTATGCAAGCAGGAAGTGGAGACAGTGAACTGAAAAAGGTTCCTTTGAAAGATCAACTGATTCTGGCTGAAAGGTTGAGCCATGATAAGAAGATGAAGGACATTGCGAGATGGGCTGGTCGTATGAAAGTAATTGCTAATCGGAAACAGCGTTCGAAGCATAAGGATGCCATCAACCGTAATGGGATAAAGCAAGGAAATGCTATAGAACAACTGCTCCCGATGGAACTTGGCAGTTATGCCAGCCCAATGACGAAAATGGATTTCCTACGCCGATATGTCGAGGGGCAAACACTTCAGTACGATACAAAGGGACCTGAGCAGCTTGGTAAGGGGCCAATCATTTTGTGTCTGGATCAGTCTGGGAGTATGAGTGGTCAAGATACCATCTCCAAAGGATTTGCTCTTGCCTTGATGAGTATTGCCCGTAAGCAGCGAAGAGACTTTGCATGGATTCCGTTTTCTTCACATGCAGATACCCCATTGATCTATGAGCGTGGGAAAATAACAGTTCAGGATATGATTCAGTTGGCCACTATTTTTTTGGGTGGGGGAACAAGTTTTGAACCTCCACTTAGGGCAGCAAGTCAAATCATTCAACAGAGCCGCTTTAATAAAGCAGATATTGTATTTGTGACGGATGGCGAGTCTCATGTGAATGACCATTTTCTACAGTCGTGGAATGAATTGAAGGACAAGAAGGGATTTTCGGTCTTGTCTTTACTTCTTGGAAGGGAGTCTATTCAAGGAGTGGAAGGTTTCTCGGATCGAATTGTCAGAGCTTCTTCGTTTGAAGATGAGTCAGTGCATCAGGCGTTTGAAATATGAAGATGAGCAGGGCAGATTATTTCTGTCCTGTTCTTTATTTTAGGGAGGGTTATGTAAATATGAAGAGATCAAGCATTCAACGTACAACAAAGAGCCTCTTGAATATGCGGGATCGAATTCGTTTCGATCTTCCGTTTCAACGTAATAGCGTTTGGAAGAATGATCGCCGCTCGTATCTTGTTGATTCAGTCATTCGTGACAAATACATCCCAAATATTCTCGTATGGGATAACGGCGATGGGTACATTTGGGTTGTTGACGGAAGGCAGCGTTGGGAATCCGTTTTCTTCTTTGCAGATGGTGACTACAAGCTCAGTAAAGGAACGGCTGACTTCAATGGGGAAAACATTGCTGGTAAGAAATTTGAAGACTTGTCTTCAGATACGCAGTTTGAGTTTCTCACGTACAACTTTACGGTAACAGAGTTCCGAGAATGTACCTTTGAAGAAGTAGAAGAGATGTTTTATCGGGTGAATCAGTCGGTTCCGTTGACCTCAACAGAGAAGACCAGAGTCAAAGTGAGTCCTGCTGTACGAGAAACGGTACAAGAGTTGGGACAACATTTGTTCTTTGAGAAGATTGCCTTTACCAAGGCAGATCGCAATAGGTACGTGGATGAGCAGCTAATTTGGCAGTTCATTGCTTCGTCCATGAACCAAGATATTGATTTCGGTGGGGCAAGTTTAAACAGGTTCATTTCTGGTTTGGATGAGGTTCCAGCCCATATTGTGGAACTGATAGAACAAAAGATTAATTATATGGATGCTGCATTCCGAAATTGGGATCAGGCTAAGCGTAAAATGCTGAAAAAGGTTCATGTTGGAAGCTTGTTTCAAGTCGTTGATCATGCCTTAATACAGAATTGGACAGATGAGCGTTTTGGTAAATGGGCTGAGTCATTTTTGATTGACCGATATTCAGTGGACAGCCCTTATGGTCAGCTTTGTCAAAAAGGTGCAACAAGCAAGCAATTTGCTTTGAATAGACTGAATTATATGATTAAGGATATGGTTCAATCAACCTAATATCTTGACCTTGTTCTAGCAAGAAGATTTGAATAGAGTACCCCAAATAAAGAGAAGCCTAAGAATACTATAATTATTCTTGGGCTTCTCTGAATAATGATATTTTTACAATTCCCCATACAATTTCATAATAGGCATCGTGGCTATGGTTTCTAGGGTTTCGTTATCCAACTTTGAGTAGAGTCTTTTGGCCTCAATCTTGCTTTCAAGTAGTATACAAGCACCGAATTGTTTAAGAATGTCTGCTGATGGGGCACTCTTGA
The DNA here is from genome assembly GCF_018333295.1 of Paenibacillus apis. Lineage (NCBI taxonomy): Bacteria > Bacillati > Bacillota > Bacilli > Caryophanales > Paenibacillaceae > Paenibacillus > Paenibacillus apis. Next base: position 55,115 of record NZ_BORS01000006.1, on the reverse strand, counting down.
GGGACATTAATTTATCTTCTTCCTCTGCTGTTAATGAGCCGTTAAGTCTTTTATTGATTTGTAAGAAATTAATATAGTTAAAGTCATCCGTTTCAATAGACGGATGCATGGATAGAATATATTTTGCTAGTAATAGCAATTCTCTCCTATTAGACTTGTCATAAGCATTGATACATCGTAAACAAAAATTAGTAGTTGTACTAGAAGCAAGTTCATTAACAAAGGGATCATATGTTTGAAAAGATTCTTTAATTGCTGGGAAATCTAAGTTTATCCCTTTAGAAAGTGAATCATCATTAAGTTGTACATAAATGCTGTAGTCGCACTGGTCTGGTGTATTGTAGCCAAGAATGGCTTTTATATTAATTTGATCTTTTGAAAAGAAGTTTTTTAATTTATCATCGTTGAGAAAACAAATAATAGTTTGATCCCCTACCAATAAATTAATGAGGCATGAATTCTTCATGGTGGATAATCGCTTTTTGAAATCCGAAATGTCCCCATGTTTGGAGGCCCTAACTAGAAAGGAAAGACCGACATTCAAGTTCATACCTTCCTCATTTTTAGAAAAGATAGTATCTGGGTTTATAGAAAAGTATAGAAAGGCCTTTTTCAAGTCCTCAATAAATAGTATATGTTCTTTCATTTCATCAATAAAACGTATGCTCTTTTCTGAATAATCCGTTATCTGGATATCTCCAATAGGTAACGTTATCTTCTTTCGTTCTATCAAACTTGATAATAATGGTATAACCTTTAATTGACTGGACAAAGAGTGGAACTGGCAATTGCTAATTTTGAGGTCGTTTCCATCCAAAACCATTTTCAAAACATTTTCGAATGTTATCGTCAAGCTTCCAGAATTGAATGTAGTCGATACACTGAATTTTTGATTAAACCCGTCTATATTTACATCCATCTCAGAACTACTAGTTATAGATGAAACCCTCCCCATACTTATAGGAATATGCAGGTTTTTCTCTAAAGCATACATGAAAAAATCATGTTCAAATAATTCATCGAATTTCATACTTGATGGATTAAATGTGAGACTTCTAAAGATATATTTTTGGTGTTCCTCACCTAATAATGTCTCACCATCTTCTATAAGTACAAGTGGCTGATGTAATTGTTCTTTTAGAAAAGCTTGGCAAATTCGCTGCATGTCGGTGCCTTTTAAGGATCTTAATTCAATTCTATGTGATTTTTTTTCTTTCTGCTCACACTCATTAATAATATGAGAAAGCTCAAGTGGAAGAAGTTGTTTGTAGAATATTTTACTTCTTTCTTCTCTTAACTCAACTACAAAAATAATAACTCCCTCCTTTTTATAATAGTTTTCAAAGTGGGCTAATTGAAGTGAAAACGTTCTTTTATTATCAGAAAAAAACTTTACTTGTGTACCTTTCACCTGTACTGGAATAGATCCATTGAAGGAACTGGTAGTGTGAGAACTATCATTAAAAACAATTATCTCCCCATCAAATGATATTCCTTTATCTCCTTCTGGGATCTCAGCTTTTAAGCAATATGGAGGCTTAGTGACTTCACTTTTGACTGCTTGTACAGCGAGTCTTTCTATAATATCATTTGACAGTTTGTTCATAGTTCTCAATGCTCCTTATAAGAATGTGATTGTGTATCGTTGGAATAATTTGAAAAAGTTCATCTTAAGTAGATTTATGTAAGCAATGATCCATATGGTAATATTATCAAAAAAGTCGGAAAAAGTGGTACTACTACTGACTACTAGTAGGATTTATCCATCGAAATTTGAACGATTATGTATAAATAAGGTTGAAGACGATACAAGAATATACATATCACATATCTAGAGTTTCATCTGTAAGGGGATGTAGATTAACTGAAAATGTATTTTCTAAATCTTGTATGTTAAAATATAGTTGAATAATCTCAAATTAGGAGGAGGGACTCGATGTTGGAAGACACGGAGAGTGTATCTGAAGAAGTAACGCCTGAACAGAAACGTATAATTAAAGTACAACAAGATAAAGAAAATCTAATGAAACAATTGAGCGAAGGGGTATTAAAGACTGCAACAGCGAGGGTCGCATTTATTCTGAATCATTATCCAGAGACTCGTGATTCAGATCGTTTACTCACCTTGCGTTATTGGGAAACATTTCAAAAAGATTTATATAATGGTGGGGTCATTACAAGCCAAGCATTTTTAAGACTTGAGCAGCAAAGCGATATAACTAGGGCAAGAGCAAAAATTCAGAATACGTTTAAGGAGTTTAGATCGAGTGAAGATATCCAAAGAATAAGATCTGAACGAGAAGATACATACAGAACCAGCCAGATTCAACTTAGTGAAGATGCTACACCAGTATCCTTCATTTTTTATGATGAAACCGGAAAAACCCAGAATTATATCTCAGTGGGCGGTATGTGGAGGAGTGGGCAAGATGGAGTTCTTCGGTCTTCTATCATGGACTTACGAAAACAACTTGAAATGGAGTCAAAAGATGAGTTCCATTTTGTTAATGTGGATAAGAAAAATCTAGAAAACTATGTTAGATTAATTGATGTAGTAGCTGAAGAATCAGCCAACATTGGATTCAAGGCAATATGTTTCTGTCAAAAGGGATCTGGTCAGAAGCCTGAAGATATAGTCACTAGACTCTATAAAGTAGGAATATCAGATGGATTACAACATGAAATTGAGACAGGTCGCATATCAATTCCCCGCACTCTAAATATTGTAAAGGATAAGGAAGATGCTAAAGACACACTATTTTTAGAAGCCTTGAGGCTGGATGTGGCGGGGCATATCAAAGCAGCTTTTGATGGAAAAGTAAAACTCGGAGCATTCGCAGCAGTGGAATCACATATTGATCCTTTTATCCAAGTAGCAGATGTTTTCATGGGTTGCCTTAATCGAAGATTAAACTTACCGGATGGAACTAATGTAAAGGATCAATTGGCAAAGTATTTCTTTGACAAGTTTGGCATTAATCCAGAAACATTTGAAACTGAGCATTATTATGATTTTATAAACATTCGCATGTTGGATTAACATACATAAACTTGATTGAGTATTACCTTAACGGTCTCCTAGGAGGCTGTTTTTTAATTCTCTTATAAATACCACAATACCCATGATAGGAGCTTATCCACTGGGCACGCGAACAATACAGCAGATATGATCAGCCGTCTGGAGACCATGGTGTTGAGTGGAGCTGATTTGCCGATTAGGGTTGTAAGGAAGCAAATTGCTTCGGCGATCGATATTTTTATCCATTTGTCCAGGCTTCGTGACCGGAGCAGACGGGTAATGGAAATCTCTGAGGTCATCGGCATGGAGGATGGGGAGGTGGTTCTGAACCGATTGTATCAATTCAAAGAATTGGGTGAGGAAGAGGGGAAATTGATAGGGGTTCTGGAGCGAACGGGAACGATGCTTCGAACCGAGAAGCTGAGCATGGCGGGGATTACTGCCGATGTAACGGCCCTATCTGAGGAGGCAAGCGCACATGGCATGGACTAAAAGGGTGCTGAGACAACCAAACGAAGCCAAAAAGCAGCCGCAAGGTGCCTCACCACTTCCTGACTATCGGCAGTATACGCTCAGTAACCGGCAAAGAGCGGCCTGTTTATTGGTGGGCGGGTTATTGCTGTACGGCATTGGCTATGTGTTTTTCCATTCGGTCATGATAGCTTTTGTTCTTGTCGGAGGCACGGTGCTTTTGCCGAAGTACTGGAGCCAATATTTGCTGCGCAGAAGACGCGAAGCATTAGGTCTTCATTTCAAACAGGCGCTCTATTCGCTGTCTTCCTCATTAGCCGCCGGGCGCTCTGTGGAGAATGGATTTCGTGAAGCGATCAAGGATCTTGAGCTGTTGTATCCGGACGGGGGCAATGACTTGATCCGCGAGTTGGAGATTATCTGCGCCAGAATGCAGTATGGTCAACCTATCGAAGAGGCATTGCAAGACTTTAGCCAACGTGCAGATCTTGAAGACATACGCAATTTTGCGGATGTGTTCACAACCTGTAAACGCTCCGGAGGCGACCTCATCGAAATCGTAAGACGAACCTCCACCATTATCAGTGAGAAGCTGGAGATTACCCAGGAGATCGGAGTCATGCTTGCCCAGAAGAGGTTTGAGTCCAAAGCGATGCTGGCGGCACCCGTGTTATTTCTGATTTTTATGGATGTCAGCTCACCGGATTATATGGAGCCCCTGCATAGCGGGGGAGGACTCCTTATTTCTGCGATAGCTCTTCTGATGTATGGAGGCTGCTCCTGGATGATTCTGCGTATGATGGATATCCGCCTATAAGGAGGCTAGGTATGCTCATTCTGGCTGGACTATTATTTGGGATCTTATCGGTAGGCTGGATAGTACTCTTCGCTGTATCCCGGCCAAGATATACGGCTGGCAAGCCTGCTGATCTGGAGGGAATCCGCCTTCAGGCCATTGCTCCACCCATGTTGTATTTATTGGATCAGATAGCCGTTTCACGAAGACTCCCTATTTTCTTCTATAAAATTCAGCGCTCGATTACAAAAATTAGCGGAGGCAGACGCGGCGGAGAACACACCTTATTATTTTTAGCTGAAATGCTGTCTTATACTTGGCTGCTGCTCACATTGGGCTGTCTGATGTCCTTGTTGACTCAAGGATCGGATGGACTGATTATCGGCACGATGCTTGCCTTCCTGCTGCCTGCCGCATTGATTCATGATTTGCACAAAAAGGTCGTTCGGCGGGAGCAAGAGATGCTGCTGGAATTGCCGGAGCTGCTTAACAAGATTATCTTGCTGGTCGGCGCAGGCTCAACTGTGCAGCAGGCGATTCGGACGAGTATCGAACGGAAAGGAGAGGATTGTAAACATCCTTTGTATAGAGAACTGAGACAGATGCAGCGGGAATGGGACGGGGGCTATTCATTTCAACAGGCGTTGGAGGGCTTCTCCAGGCGCTGCGGCATCCAGGAGATTTCTGCATTCGCAACAGCCGTCCTGCTGAATTTCCGAAGAGGAGGCAATGATTTTGTGCTTGCCTTGATGGACTTGTCCAGATCGTTATGGGAGCGGAGGAAGGCGATATGCAAGACACTCGGAGAGCAAGCCTCTTCGAAATTGATATTTCCGATGGTGCTCCTGTTTTTGGTGGTCGTCATTCTCGTAGGAGCCCCGGCATTTATGATGATGAATTTATAACTTGCTTAACTTAATTTAATTCATGAATAGGAGCGGATGGATATGTGGATGCAAATTCAAGGGAAAGTAAAGAGCTTTTGGGGAAATGAGGACGGTCTTGGCATGCTGGAGATGATCCTGATTATTGCTGTCATTGTTATTATTGCAATCATTTTCCGGTCTCAGCTTAAGGAGATGATTACGAGTCTGATGGGCAAGGCGAAGTCTCAGACTGAGGACTTCATGGAAGGTAAATGAGTAAGCTGCGTCGGGATTGTGAGGGAAGCTTTACGCTTGAAGCTTCCCTGGTCATGCCGGTTATATTTGTATCCTTGTTTCTGCTTCTGTTCTTCTGCTTGTATTTCTATCAGCAGAGTATTCTCAGTCATGTTGCTGTCGTGGCAGCGGAACGAAGCGCCTATGTATGGGATAACAGCCACCGCGGGATAAGGGATGGCTCCTTTGGAGCCGGTGAACACGATCAACTGTACTGGCGTTTGACCGAGGATCGGATGCTTGAGGCGATTTTCGGACTCGGAGGGAAGGTAGACACGACGGAGTTGCAATTGCCTGTCGATGGGAACAGCAAAGATTCACTTGCGATCACGAAGCTGCTTAGAGTTGGTACAGAGATTCCTGCCGGACTTCAGGGGAGTGTGGAATACCGAAATCAATTGCTGCTGCGAAAGGTAAGCGTCTCGCTAAACCGATTCGTTCCCTTTCCGGCCTTGGAGCGAGTCATCGGCTCACTGAAGCAAATTGGCCATTCCGAGGCCTATATCGTCGATCCGGTGGAATGGATCAGGACAGTAGAACTGGCTCGATATTATGGCGGCAGATTTAAAGAACGCGGAGATGGTGGAATGAATCCCTCGGAGGCAGGGAAGGCGCTCGAAGCTTACGGAAAATGAGTGGTCCGTTCCAAGCGCTTGGAGGTGACGTGATTGAAAAGATGGAGAAATCATTCAGAAGCAGGCAGTGTATCCGTATTCTTGATTATGATATTTGCTGCGGTATTTGCCTTTGTTGCCATTTTCATTGATTTTGCCAGAATGTCGGCGCTGCAGGCAAAGACAGAGCTGCTGGTGCGCTCTGCATCACGTTCTGTGCTCTCGGCTTACGATCCGATGCTTCTGGAGCGATACGGCTTATTTGCCTTTGGTGAAACAGATGAGAATTACCTTATGTCCAAGGTGTTAAGCGACCAGCTGAACTATATGAGGCGAAGCGATTCCTTTCCGATTGTGGATGTTCGGCTGGATGAATCTACAGTGGAGCTGGGGCGGCAGCTTGGTAAATATGAAGTGTTTGAACAGCAGATTCGGGAACAGATGAAGTATCGTGCCCCGATTGACTTCTCTATCGATATTATTAATCGCTTTAAGCCGATGTCGGAGGCGATGAAGGAGGCTTCCAACACGGTAGATTTACTTGGAAAGCTGCAGAAGCTGTACGACCGTCGAGAAGCCAAGCTGGATGAATTGCTGAACGGACAAGCCTCAGCGGCTCAGTCAGCAGCTCAGTTGGCTGCCTTGCTTCCAAGAACCGGTTCAGGTTCCGGCAGCAGTCAATCGGGCTTATCAACGGCGGAGCAGCTGGTGTCAGGGTACAGCAATTATGTCTTGATGATTGAGGCTGAGCGGGCACGCAGAGAAGCTTCTGAGCATTCAGGAGAAGAACAGGATGAAGATGATAGTTATGCTTTGGAAATTAGCCGGTACCAGCGGTCGGCTTCGCTTCTGTTTAGCGAGATGAACGACCGTAATAATGCTGCAAAGCAGCTTCATAATGTTGTGCTTTCTAAGGCAAAGGAGCTCTTGCAAGAAATTAGAAGCTTGAATGCAGAAATGCTGCTTCTGATCGAGAAGGCGGAGCAACGCCCTGAGCAGGAGGCCTATAACAAAGTGGGAAGCGGCGAGAGCTTACCGGTCTCCGGAAAAGAAGAAATCGCTCCGCTTCGTGCTCAAAGCCGAAAGCTGCTGCTTTCTGACTCATTATTGAATGATATTTCAGCAGGAATTGAGGCACAAACTGAGAGGGTCATTTCATTTTCAGGCGCTGCAAGCGCATTTTTATCTATGGAAGGCTCGCTACTGTCTGCGTCGGCTTCAGAGTCAGCGCTTCATTCTGCGGTTGATCAAGCGAGAAAAGAAGCCGATAAGTACTTGACTGAATTTGCTGATGCCGGATCTGGAAACCGTCTGCAGCGAATCAAGGCAATCATTGAAGAGTACCGCGGATCAGACAAGGAACGCAAAGAGACCGAAAAGAAGGCCGAGGATAAACTGGATGAAGCTAAAGGGCTTCTTGGCCGAATTGATAATCTGAAGGAGGAATCGCAGCAGCATCAGGAGCAGTTTGATCTGCTGGAGTCCTTTTACAAGGCGAACAAAGATATGAATCAAGCTGGGGATAGCGATAATGCGCGAAAGAACAGCATTAAGAGTGATCCATATGAAGCCGGAGGAGCGGCGATGGGCGGAATGGATTCCTTCTATGGTGGAATTGCGGCACTGATGGACAGTATGTCGGACAATCTTTTTCAAGCAGAATACATAACAGGCTATTTCAATCATTTCGATTTGAAGGAGCTTCAGGGAACGATCGACTCCTCGGGGGGAGGGGCTGGTGCATCGGGCGCTGCAGATTTCTCTGTGGAGAGCCAGGAGATTGAATATATTCTCTATGGATTTCATTCTCCCCAAGGCAATATTGCCGCCGCGTACGGGGAGATCTTTGCGATGCGTCTGGCGATTCGGACGATGGAGGGGCTGCTCAAAAACTCGAAGAACGGGAACCCGTTGCTGATTGTGGCTGGAGCGCTTCTCTACGGCGTAGAGCACGCTATTAAGGACATGATTTCACTGACGAAGGACGGATATCTGGAGCTGAGTGATTATCTGAAGGTCAAGCTGACCTACCGGGATCACTTGCGTATATTTCTAATGCTTCATGGTCCCGGCAAGTCTCGATTGTCACGTATGCTGGCTGTTATTCGCCTGAATACCGGGGTGCCTGTTGATGAGAGGGAAACCTATGTGAGTGCCAAGCTGACGACGGCAATTCCGCTATGGTTCCTCCCGGGAATAGCAGGTTTGATGGGGAATACGGGGATTTTGAAGGGCAAAGTGGAAGGGACAAGATATTATGCGGAGAAACAAGCAGACTTTTCATACTAGATCCCTGGGCGAAGTGCGCGGAAGCATTGTACTGGAAGCGACCCTGGTTATGCCTATGTTCGTCATGGTGCTGTTCTTGTTTATCTATATGATTCAAATGACCCTTGTCGCTACCCAACTTCATGCTGTGACATCGAATGCGGTCAGACAAGTATCAGCACATATCTATCCGGTCGCGCTTGCAGTTGCTTCTTCCCAGACGGAGGAGGAGCAAAGTGCGAGCTCGAATAATTCGCTATCGCTTGAACGCATCTATGACTTTTCTTTATCAGAATGGTCGTCCCAGTATGCTTCCAAGCTGCCTTCTCCGGTATCGGAGTGGGTTCAGGCAGCTGTGAAGAAGGGCGAAGCCCCCCTTCAGGACCTTAAAGGAAATGCCGCAGAGGCGGTTCTGGACCCGGTGATCAAGCCGCTCCTAAGTCCATTTCTGCAGGCGACCTCCTTAAATGAAGACAGATTACATGTTAGCAGAGTTACGATTCCGGATTTACGGACAGGAAAGACCCCGTACTTTGGACTGGAGGTTAGCTATGTGCTGCCGATCAAGGTTCCTTTTACCGGGCAGGCGATCCGGATCCAGGCTCGGGCAGAGGAACGGCTGTGGATCGGAGACACGGATGAATTGGGGAACAAGAATTCAGATGGTGAGTCCGGTACAGGGGCTGCAGCCAAGGTATTATCCAAGCCGGATCCTGCTTATGCAGGCCGCAGGGCTGAAGTGACGGCGTTAGTCGAGCCGGGGGCGTCTGCCACGATGACTGTTTATTATAAAAGCGGGGTCAGCCAGGCCAAATATTTAGGGGAAGCCCAAGCGGACGACAATGGAATCGTTTCATGGAATTGGCTAGTAGGCGGCAATACCACCCCCGGGGAATGGACTTTCGTCATCGAAACAGAGGATGGGGCGCGGACCACAGAGCAGTTCCTTGTCGAGAGCCCGCGATCCAAAGAATAGGAAGGAATGATAGAAAATGAATCTGCCATGGGAATATATCGGATGCTTCATCATGTTAGGAGCGGCATTTGTTACGGATATTAAAACTATGAAAATTCCAAATTGGATTACGATTAGCGGGCTGGTGACAGGCATAGTTGCTCATCTGCTCCAAAATGGCTGGTCTGGAGGGTGGTTTTCACTTCAAGGAGCGGGGGCAGGCTTTGGCTTGATGCTTCTGATGTATTGGTGCGGTGCGGTTGGCGGAGGAGATGTCAAGCTGTTTGCAGGGATCGGCGCTTGGACTGGTACACTGCTTACCCTGCAGATTTTATTCTATTCTGTAATGGCGGCAGGTCTAATCGGTCTGATTGTCTTGTTGTTTAGAAAAGAGATGTTTTCCCGGATCAGGGCTCTGTTTGCCCGTATCTTTTCTGCCCTTATGCTGCGCAGTATTGCTCCTCTCCGGATTGCTGGCAAGAGTCAACTCCGGATTCCATTCATGCTGGCCGTCTTGCCGGGAGCTATTCTGACCGCTGCTTTATATTAGTAGGATCGAGGTGTATGAACTGTGGTAGTGCTGCTGACCGATTTCTCCAGAAGTGACGGCGTCTTTATGCACTTGACCGGTAAGGAGCCCTTGAAGGGAGCGCATATGAATCGTGTTCAACGCATGATGCTGTCTTCTATGGCAATCCCTCATTTGCTTCCGCTTATCGTTCGCGAGGTCGATGATGATGTAAGTCTTCAATATAATATTACAGGCAAAAAGATGCTGTCCCAATGCCTGAGACAGGACAAGCTGGAATTGACGGAGTTCTACAGTCTCCTGCTGCAAATTGTGACCGTGCTGGAAGAGAGTAGGCAGTATATGCTTTCTCCGGATCAGTTTTATTTGGACGAGGACCATATTTTTGTGGAGGAGCCCTTATCCTTGGCGGTATTGCACTTCACGTATGTGCCTTTGAAGCAGGCGATCAGGGAAGAGCCGCTGCCCCAGGTGTTTTTAAAGCTGATTACCAAAATGATGGCATGTGTGGACAATATGAATGGAAACGGTATCCAGAAGCTGCTTCGCTGGTGCTCTGATGAACGCTTCACCCTGGCGGAGACCAGGCAATTGATCAGTGATTTTATGACCGATACGGGTCCGCAGCAGCCCGAGCCAAAGAAGCTTGACCCTCGATTCAAGGTTAGGGAATATGTAAGAACGAATGAAGAACAGGTACAGTTTTCGGCTGTTTCTTATTCTCCAGAGTGGAAGATGCCCGAAGCGCCGCAATGGAGGATGCCGAAAGCCCCAATGTTCTCCGATGAGGGAGAGGAGGAGGAACAAGAACAGGCGGAACAAGAGCAGGAGCCGAAATCCTCATCGATGAAAACTTATATTGTCCTAGGAGCTGTATTGGCTGCGGCTATGCTTTGGAAATTCGTATATCTGGATCATCCGGGAGCCGGGGCATTATGGATATGCCTGCTGGGAACGCTGCTATTGGCGGGGGGGATCCTGCTGAGCCGAATTGGCTTCAAGCCGCCTTTTCCCAAAATGGGAATACATAAAAACGAAGAGCACGAAGAATATGAAGAGTACGGAGAGCATGCAAAGGAAGCAGAGAAGAATAGCGGCCTGGGTGCATACAGATATCCGGTAGATGAGGATGAATTGTCTGCACTAAGTAACTGGAGAAGGGATGAAAAGTCGGTCACTGTTCAAGAGGAAGCCCCGGTACGAAAAGAATTAGAGAAAAAGCCTCCAGAGCTGATCGTCCAGCCGCCTCAGACTGTGTTGCTCTCAAGGAGTGGACTGGATAAAGAACATAAGATTGGCGCTGCTGCCTATTCTCTTGAACGTACCAGCCGCGGTTCATCAGGAGGTGAGACCATTACGCTGTCCAAGGGAAGCTTCGTCATTGGAAGGTCCGAGGAGATTGCTCAATACATCGATAACACGCCGGGCGTATCTCGCGCTCATGTTGAATTGATGGTCAAGACCACAGGCTGCACGCTTAAGGATCTGGGATCCAGAAACGGCACGGTACTCGGAGAGGAGCTAATGGCCCCCTATAAGGAGTACCCTCTGAGTCCTGGCGATACGTTCTCTATTGCGGAGGGTAAATATACGCTGCGGGTAGATAAGTAACTTAAAAGCGAAGCTATAACCCAAAATATGTAAAAGTATTACATTATGTAATTAACTCCACTAACTTCATTTTTGGTGGAGTTTTTCGCATTTTAATAGGGGAAGCATTTAATTATTCAAGTTTTCTCTGATCTATTGATAGTACAAATAAATTTAGTAAAAAAACGGAAAGAGGGTAGGAAAAAGGTTCTTTTGGAGAAAATCTCTTCAATCCGAAAAAGATCAGACTACGTACTTACGTGGCAACGAAAATTAATACATTTGTTGATTATCATTATGTTTGGTGTATTTATGGGATTTTTAGTAAAGTACTTTGATGGAACGGAGATTGGGCTTATTGGTTCGAAGTTTGGTGTTTGGATTTTTTCGGCAACAATTATTGCAACATTGAGTCGTTCATCCCAATCTGTCGCACTACATGTGTTTGCTTTTTTTTCCCCAGTTTATCTGTATATTATTTTTATTCATCATTATTGTTCGGCTTTTTCCCCACAAAATATGTACTAATGTGGGCAATGCTTGCTTTGACCACGCCAGTAAGAGGATGGATTGTTTGGTTTGCAAGAGGAAAGTGTTGGGTATCCTCAATTTGTGCGGCGCTTCCCATAGCACTAATACTTGTTGAAGGAGTTGATTAATATTATTCCTTCTTATCGGAGCTCGTTATATTTTATCTCGATATAATGGATTGGTTTGATATCCTTCTAGCAGTTGCTCTATTACTACTCTTATCATGTGCATTTTATCAACTTCAAAAGATTCTGATTGTAACACTTTGTTTGTTTTTTTAGTGTTAGAATACATTGGGATATATCAATATCTATCAGTATGAGCCATCTTATAAAATCGACCTACAAACTATGCATTTTTTTCGACTTGTTTAAATTGTATTTGATTACATTTACACACCAGTCTGTTTCTCATGGGATAAGGCCCAAGGAAAGCAGGATCATCCTACAGTTATGATTACGGTATCGACGCAGCATATTGTGAGACACTATGGTTTAGGTGGGTATACTATTACATTTATGGACTACAAGATAAAAAAAAGCTTCATGAAGACCATGAAGGGAAGAACATATGCTTCTCCCGGGATGCTGATATAATGAACCCCAAACACGCCCGATATGCGGTCGATTCCAGCGCGGCACCCGTGACAATACTATATTGCTGCAACAAGCCAGCAATGTAACAAGGGTAAGAAGTTTGAATTTGCTGCCTTGCTTGTAAGAGAGTCCTCTCCACTACGGTTAATCGATTAAAGAACAGGGGGAAGAAAGATATTTTATAAATAGTCTCACAGATAATAACAAGTAAGTATTATAGACTCTTGATTCAGTGTTTTAGGTAAGGTGGGATATATGCTGAGAGTTGGTAGTAATAGGTGAACTACCTAAATATATATTCTTTTTGTTTTTGAACTTGTGTACTGGTTACTTGGCTCATTTTCAACAGTGATGCATAGTAGTAAATTGAATTAATGTCCATCTCTCCGCGCTCACCTTTTATTACCACCATATCATCTATCTTACGAATATTAAAGTGATTAGCTACTTGTGCTTGTTCGAGCTTCTCTCCCATGGATCGTTTTAGGATTTGGTAATGGTAAAAGGTTTCATCTGTCATAACTGATTCTTTCTGTTTTAAAATACCTTTTATCTTATCCCAGTATTCGACGGAGTAGTCTTGATCAATTTTAAATGTTAGCCAAATATCAAGTGCTACTACCATACCCCATTCATCTTTTTTATCTAGCGATAACTGACTTTCTGACTTTAGCTTATCGATCTCTTGTGAACTTAGCTCAAATCCAAGCAAATGATATGCTTGATATAGATAATACTTAGACATCATAGAATTATCATCCAATTGCAAGGATTTTTTTAATGCCTCCACCTTTTCAAAAGGATATTGAAGATTATTTAGATAACTAAACAGGACCTGATAGTATGTTTCCATTGTTGAATTACTAGGCAGTGACTTAGAAATATACTGAGATAATAAAGTTGTCAGATCATTCGGGGAAGTATCAATATTAAGCAGTTTACTCATGATTATTTGCCACTGTAACATTTCAATTTTATTATTTTCTTCTACAACATAAATCGGGTATAGATGTTCACTTGTCGTGAGGATAGCAGCATGGAATTGTTTAAACAAATCACTGTAATTTTCTATCGCTTTTATATCATAAATCTCCAATATTTTATAGCTGTAATAAAGTTCGTATGCATTAAAAATGTAACTTAGTCGATCCTTCATTAGATTTAAGTATCCTGGATCCACAATAAACTTATTGTCAACCTGCTTACTAATTAGAATATAGTTGTAAAGAGTTTGAATATCAGAATATAAAATTTCATCATTTAGCTCATATTTTAATTTTTTTGCAATATCAATAATTCTATCGTTGTTCTCGGAGGGGGGGAAACCTAATTCCAATAGATCAAAGTACCAATATAAATAGTATATTAAATTTTCATCGATGTTACTTTTGAGTATAGTATTCCCTAAATTGATCAAACTAAGAGGGCTTTTTTCGTTTTGATATACATAAACTGCTTTAGACAAAGAATATACTAAATATGGATTACTATCGGCACAGTTACAAGTGATTTGATATGTGTACTCGTTATACAAATCTTTTGGCATTTGACTGTTGTGGTTGTCCTTCTTACTTATTTCAGCTACTAGATCCAAGTAAATACTATTTGAAGGATCTTCCTTTTGCTTATGTAATAATTCTTTAGAGAACGTATGGGCAACTTTTTTATCATATGGAATATTAAACATATGTTGAAGTTTTAGCCTGTAATAAGTCTGATCTAAGCTACCAATATTATAGTCAAGTCGATTCGTAAAAAAGTTACCATTATCAGTCGGCATTTCATTAAGTAATGCAATAAGTTTATCTGGAAATAGGATATCCGTTTTTAGACTTCCGCTATCTTCTATATCTATATTAGTCTTAATCGAAGAATCCTGTTCTTTTTGTAATGAGTTAGTACCTAGATTGGAAAATAAATAAGGTTGGGATAACAAGAGAACAAAAATGAAAATGATCAAAAAACTGAAGATTAGAACCTTACTATTACTTTTTATCGGAACCACATTCTTTCTTTTCGTATTTTCATATGTACATTGCCCAGGTACACCGCCATAAAATATTTTTTGCAGTGTACCTGAGAAATAGGAAACGTTTAATTAATTTTGCTACTTCTATTTATTTTGGGTTGCTTGGCTGGTAATACTTGCCTTCTTTACAATACTGCCACCCCAGCAAGAAGCTACGTTTGTCATTGTTATATATTTCCAATCCCCCTGAATAGCAACATTAGATCGATACGAAGAGTCTTGCTGAGACTGAGTATTCTGATAGTATTTCTCTGATGTGGTAGCTTGAGTAACTGTACTTGTCGTCGTAGCAGTAACATTTACACCAGTTGGGAAATTCATAGAAACAGAAGCTGTAGTTGTAGTGCTCACTGCACCAATAGTAGCTTTCCATCTGGTTTCAATGTATTTGTGGTCTGTTGCATCATAGTTTGCTGAAACTTGATAGTCAGCAAGACCGTTACTGTCCACACTACCTAACCAGGTATTACTTGTTAGAGTGTTTTTTGTATCGGTTTTAACGGTTTTAGAAGAACTCGCAAAGGTCGTAAATACTCCTTCAGCACCTGAGATCGGGGAGAGAGAGGGCAGCGAATTTTCAATTGCTGCAGGTGTCGCATTTACTTGAGTTTGGTTTGCTGCAAAAGCGCTATTAGTTCCTAAAGCAAATGTGAGAACAGAAACTACTAACATACTTTTCTTGAAATTTAATTTTTTCATTAGATTTTCATCCCTCTTCTTATTTATTTTATATTTTGAATGCTATACTTCTGAAACTAATCATAAAAAAATCTAATTCAATATTATCGACATATTTCAATAGAGAGACAGTTCAATCAACTTTGATGTCTAGAATATTGCTTAGCAATACGACGAAATAGTGCCAAGATTTTTCTCAATTCCGTGGTAAAAATTGTCTTGCAGCATCCATATCTATTGTTCATAAATACATGTTTCGCTTCACCTCCCTATATTTAATATAGTAGATCTAAAATACATAATAAACCATTTATGTATTTATAATCTCACATGTAGTATATATACTTGTAATGGCTAAAACAAGTTAATTTTGAAATATATTACATTATTGCAAGAAGAATAATCTATCATTTCTAAGTTAAAATCATATAAATTACTATCAAAAAAATTCTCTGATCTATTGATAGTACAAAATGCGTTGAAATTTCACTATTTTATGCTAATGTCTATGGTATTAATAAATTTAGTAAAATAACGGAAAGAGGGTAGGAAAAAGGTGCTTTTGGAAAAAATATATTCAATCCGAAAAAGATCAGACTACGTACTTACGTGGCAACGAAAATTAATACATTTGTTGATTATCATTATGTTTGGTGTATTTATGGGATTTTTGGCAAAGTACTTTGATGGAACGGAGATTGGGCTTATTGGTTCGAAGTTTGGTGTTTGGATTTTTTCGGCAACAATTATTGCAACATTGAGTCGTTCATCTCAATCTGCCGCACTACATGTGTTTGCTTTTTTTGTTGCCAGTTTATCTGTATATTATTTTTATTCATCATTATTGTTCGGCTTTTTCCCCACAAAATATGTACTAATGTGGGCAATGCTTGCTTTGACCACGCCAGTAGGAGGATGGATTGTTTGGTTTGCAAGAGGAAAGGGTTGGGTATCCTCAATTTGTGCGGCGCTTCCCATAGCACTAATACTTGTTGAAGGAGTTGGTTTATACTATTCTTTCTTATCAGGAGCACGTTATATTTATCTCGATATAGTAGATTGGTTTGATATCCTTCTAGCAGTTGCTCTATTATTACTCTTGCCACGTACATTTTATCAACTTCAAAAGATTCTGATAGTAACACTTTGTTTGTTTTTAGTGTTAGAATACATCGGGATATATCAATATCTATCAGTATGAGCCATCTTATAAAATCGCCCTATAAACTATGCAATCTTTCTTAGTATTGAGATGACAAGTTGTTAAGGAAAGAATAACAAGTTCTTTGGAATTGTAATTGCTGCAACTATCAAGGATAACTATGAACGTTTGATTGCATTTTTCATGAGCTAGTCAGCCACCTGTTATCAGGAGGTGAGACCATTACGCTGTCTAAGGGAAGCTTCGTCATTGGGAGGTCTGAGGAGATCGCTCAATACATCGAGAATACGCCGGGAGTATCCCGCGCTCATGTTGAATTGATGGTCAAGACCACAGGCTTACGCTAAAGGATCTGGGATCAAGGAACGGAACGGTGCTAGGAGAGGAGCTAATGGCCCCCTATAATGAGGAGTACCCTCTGAGTTCTGGCGATACGTCTCTATTGCGGAGAGTAAGTATGCGCTACGGATATAAAGTTAATGAAGAAGCTGCTTTTCCTTCAACAGCAGCTTCTTTTTCTGTAAACGATCAACTGTGATCGTATCTCCAAGAGAAAGTATCTATATAGTTTGGAATTTCCAAATTTTGAGGTGAAACGGTGAAAAGTTAAAAGTGTATTTTCATTATTATTTTTGTTTGTTCCTTAATTAGCTGTCAGGTGACTGAGCAAAAAAAGAAATTAGTACTCTTTATAGCTCTTTATCTGACTTTCAACATTTTGTTTTCTCCAGAATCTTTATTATGCAGACTTAGTAGATGAAGGTGCGTTATCTAACCTATCTGCAATTCAGCTATAGATGAATTAACGGGGATTAACTCAAATATTATCAGTATGAATAAGTTAATTGATAGCAATGCACTAAAAGGCAGCCTTCAAAAAAGTCTCCAAATATTATTTTATTATAAAATAGGGTGTGAAAAATGAACTATAAAAAACCGACTTTTGTAAGTGCCCTAGTTCTTATCATCACTTTTTTATTTTTCTCTACTTCAGTGCTAATCTTTCACAGATGAATGTATATCTATCATTTTCTATATGTCTATTGATTAGCATCATTTGTTTCTCTCTAGGCGTTTATTCATTAGCTAAAAGACTATCAACACCCATTTCTATATTAATTATAACCGCATCACTAATTATATTACTTTTCACCATTTTTGCTTATTTACTTCCTGAAGCAGGTTATCCGCCTCTTATAAAACTAGAGTAAAAAAAGTAAATAGTGAAAGAGAAATCATAAGAATCAAATTTCTGTAATGCTTTTCGTTGTCAAGAAACGATTTCTGAGGATAAGTTATGCCCTTTTAATTGAAAGTAATTCTACCCCAAAGGGGCGATTCCCAAGCTGCTGTCAGCCGATGGGAACCGCCCTTCTTCATCGTTCTTTAGGATATACTAAAAAACTTGTTGTCAATAAAGCAAGCAAGATCATAATTCCAAAACACGCAATAGAAATTCCGAGCGATAAAGAACCGGTCATTGAGAGGTAATCAGATAAAAGCTGATCATATAGATAGAAGAAAATTCGGAGTATGCCCCAGAAAACGAGTGCGGAGACAATCCGCTTTTTCAGGGTAATCCATCGGTTAGAGTGGCGCTCCAAGCCAGCAGCCTCCTTTATTTATTCATCAGGTGCTTATAAGGCTGATAGTCAATTTGATTCTTCTCCAGGAACCGGACGAGGAATTTATTGTCACGTTTTGGCGTGGCTACAATGTATCCTTTGATGCAGTGATCGCGCGTTACTTCCGACGCCTGATCCTCGAGGGCAATGCGTCCGATTTCGGCGGCGATGGAGTGCTTGGCAATGTCTCTGAATGCGCTGGGCACCGGCTGGACGAGTTGATCGAGGAAAGCTTTGGCGTCCTCTGTCCATAAATGACGGCTGCTCTCCACCCAATGGTTCTGCCAGTCGAGCTTCGATCGCCCGTCCGCCTTCGGAAGCACCTTCAGGAACTTGCGGAACATAAAGAAGCCGCCAATGCACAGCATGCCGAGCAGAAGGAAGGCCCAAAAAACGATGCTGTTCAGGAATAGATTGCTTGGTCCGTTCGAAAGGCTGTATGCAAGGGATTGCTTAAGCAAGGAAATCACCCCAATAAGTACATTTGATGATCAATTTGGTTAAAATTATACCTTATTTCTTTATTTATTTCAGCTTTCAGGCTAAAATAGGTTTGTTTAGCGATTTAATGTCCAAAAGGGGGATTAACATGCTGAAAATTGGATCCCATGTATCTTTTTCAGATAAAGGACTGCTTAGTGCGACTGCGGAAGCAGCAAGCTACGGTTCTAGCTCATTCATGATTTATACCGGTGCGCCTCAGAATACCCGGCGCAAACCAATCGAGACCATGCATATTGCGGAAGGCAAGCTGGCTATGGAAGCTGCCGGCATAGAAGAAATCGTCGTTCATGCACCGTACATTATTAATTTGGGCTCTTACAAACCGGCGACATATCAACTCGCGGTTGATTTCTTGCAGGAAGAGATTCGCCGGACTCATGCTCTCGGTGTAAGAAACATCGTGCTCCATCCCGGTGCCTTCACGGATATGGATGCCGAATACGGAATCGACCGTATTGTGGAAGGACTGAATGCCGTTCTGAACGGTACGGCTGAGACGGATGTGAATATTGCTCTGGAGACGATGGCCGGCAAAGGCACGGAGATGGGGCGCAGCTTCGAAGAAATCGCGGCTATGATCAACAAGGTGGAGCATAACGAGCGCTTGACCATCTGCCTGGATACCTGTCATATCCATGATGCAGGTTATGATATCGTCAATGATCTTGACGGCGTGCTGCGGAAATTCGATGAGCTTATTGGGCTGGACAGGCTGGCCATTGTGCACATTAATGACAGTAAAAACCCGATTGGCTCCGGCAAGGACCGGCACACCCCGATCGGCAGCGGATGGATCGGCTTTGAAGCCATTAACCGCATTGTGCATCATGAAGCTTTGCAAGGACGTCCCTTTATTCTGGAGACGCCTTGGATCGGAAAGGATGCGAAGACACAGCGGCCGATGTATGAGATGGAGATTGCCTTGCTTCGCGGCAATGTTGCCGAACGGTTCGGAGAGAGTATTCTGTCCGAGATTGAGCAACTGAAGGAGTTTTTTGCAGGACAAGACATTCATCCTCGTTCCTTCGTGCTAGATACGTGGAATTTGCTTAAGTCGGACGCGAAGGCGAAAAAGGCCGATCCTCGTGAACCTTTGGAAAGACTGTATGATCTGGTTCTGGCTGCCGGCTTGTTCCCGGATCATGCAGAGGAGCAGATCAATCAGCGGTTGGTCGCCTGGCTTGCTTTAGGAGAATAACGCTATATAAGTTGAACATAAAAGCTACGTAGAAAGGGCATAAGTGTGAAGTGTTACAAGCTTTCTCACATGTTGCCCTCAGAACGTGAAATTCAGTAGTTCAACTGATATATATTAGGAGATAGAGATCAGGGGGCTTGGAGAGATGGACACTCATGTCAAGGCGGCTTTGAAGCCGGCGAAACCTTATGAACAAAACCGGGCAAGAATGCTGATATCCTGTCCGGACGGACCGGGGATCGTAGCGGCGGTATCACATTTCCTGTATCAGCATGGCGCTAATATCGTGCAGTCTGATCAATATACGATGGACCCGGAGGGCGGTATGTTCTTTATGCGGGTCGAGTTTGATCTGCCGCAGCTGGAGTTGCATCTTGCAGGCTTAGAGCAGGATTTCGCGGAGATTGCGGACAAGTTCGAGATGAAATGGCAGATTTATCCATTGAGTCACAAGAAGAAGCTAGCGATTTTTGTGTCCAAGGAGGATCATTGTCTTGTTGAACTGCTCTGGCAATGGCAGGCTGGCGATCTGGATGCGGAAATTACCATGGTGGTCAGCAATCACCCGGATATGAAGGAATATGTCGAATCCTTCGGCATCACTTATCATTACATCCCGGTTACACCGGAGACGAAGGCTGAAGCGGAGAAGCAGCAGCTGGAGCTGGTAAATGGCCAAGTGGATCTGATCATTCTGGCCCGCTACATGCAAATTGTATCTCCGGCTCTGATCGAGCCATACCGGAACCGGATCATTAATATCCATCACTCCTTCCTTCCGGCCTTTGTCGGCGGCAAGCCCTATGCTCAAGCTTATAACCGCGGTGTGAAGATTATCGGCGCTACGGCACATTATGTCACCGAAGAGCTGGACGGCGGACCGATTATTGAACAGGACGTGCAGCGGGTCAGTCACGGAGACGATGTCAACGAGCTGAAGCGAATCGGGCGCACGATTGAGCGTGTGGTTCTGGCGCGTGCTGTCAAATGGCATATCGAAGACCGGATCCTTGTACATCAGAATAAAACAGTGGTGTTTAATTAATTTTGAAACGCGATAGCAGAGCCATAATCATCAGCCTCGTCAGCAGGGAACACCCTCGCTTGTCCGAGGCTTTTTTCATGAAAGGATAAGGTTGTATCCATTGAAGGAAACCTTTGGGTACAAGTGTACGTTATAATAACAGTAAGTCTATGGATGGAAATACAGACAGGAGAGGGGAACGAAGCGTGTATTTAACAATACCAAGAACCAATAGAAGCAGCATTTTGGCTAAGGTTGTGTGTGCCTTGCTTACAGTACTGGTCCTACTGGGCATAGCGCAGCCTCTGACTGCCTCGGCAGCAGGACCCAAGATTGCGGTAGAATCTGAGCTCGGCTACAACGGAAGTATTAAAATGAATGATTGGGGACCGCTGACTGTCAAGCTGACCAGTGACCAGGATATTTCCGGTGATCTGGTCGTCCAGATGGAGAATCCGTACACCGGAACGTTCTCTTCCTATGTGGAACGGGTGGATTTAACTGCGGGTACGGCCAAATCAGTTCAGTTTGCTGTTGTAGGCAACAGCTTCGGCAAGCAGAACAGCAGTATTAAATTTTACGAAGGATCGATGGAAAAAGGAGATTATATCGCTTTTTCAACCGGCCGGGCTTACATACAAAATTCAGCGGTGAACGGTTTGATGATCGGTGTTCTTGCTGCTGATCCGGATACCCTGAATTTTCTGGCTATGGGCAGCGGCATCGGGAAGACTGCATTCGTCGTTCCGCTTGAGAAGGAAAAGCTGCCGGAGAACGCCACGATGCTGTCGACAATGGATGTCATCGTTATGAACGACTATTCGGCTGATACATTAACCGAAGCTCAGATCCATGCCATTCGTACTTGGGTGAAGCGAGGCGGCACCCTTGTGCTGGCCGGAGGTCAAGGTTATGCCAAAACCGCGAAAGGCTTCGAGGATTTGTCTCCTGTGGAGGTTCAGGGCGGAACGGACGTGCTTGAACTGGATGCCTTGGCTAAAGCAAGCGGGGAGCCCCTTGTCCTAAACGGAGCCTTTCCTGTCTCTAAGGGAGCTCTGAAGCAAGGGGCAATAAGCAGCTATGGTACGGCAGAATTACCGCTTATCGCAGAGCAGGCGGCAGGAAAAGGGGAAGTCATCTACGCGGCTTACGATATTTCCATGGACCCGGTCTATCATTGGCGTGGTCATGCGGCATTATGGCTGGATGTGCTTCAGGAACAGTTCTCGAATAATAATGGCAATTATAGATCGAACTCATCGGATTGGAATCTGTTGACGGGGTTGTCCTATATTCTGGATTACTTCCCTTCCTTGACGCTTCCACCATTCTCATTACTGTTCTGGATGCTTGTATTATATGCGGTTGTGGTTGCTCCGCTCCTCTACTATGTGCTTAAGAAGCTTGATCGAAGAGAATGGGCCTGGGGATTGATCCCGCTGATTGCTATTACGGCAAGTGCATCGATTTACTTTGCGGGAACAAGCGGCAGATCGGACATCCGTGCCCATACGCTTAACATTATCGAGCTTGATGGACAAGGGGAGGCAGTACAATCCGCCTCTTCCGCCTTGTTTGTTCCCAAAGGAGGAGACTATAGCCTTAAGCTGCCAGCGGGAACTCGCGTAACAGTAGAACGGGAGCATAACCTGATCACGGGCGGACAGATTGGCGGAGCGGATCGTCAGATGATTCGTGTCCAGGCGGATTCTACGGATTTAATCTTGCGTGAAATGACGACTCGGTCCATCGCCAAGCTGTGGATGGAATCTCCGGAGCTGTTAAGCACAGGTGAAATGAAATTGGATCTGCATTTTGATGGTCAAGGTAAATTGCAAGGTACAATCGAGAACCAGACCAAGCATGACATGGAGGAGACCTTCATTATCGCGGCAAGCCGGATTTATGAAGTTGGAGAACTCCCTCGGGGAAAGCAAATCCAGCTTCCTGCATCATTTACTTCTTCCTATGGGAACGATTACGGATCAGCCATTTTTCCCTATCATGGATACTCCTCCGGTTCTTCTAATGAAGACAAAGAGCGGGAGCGGTCTATGATTAACCAGTATATGAATTATTCGGGCCACTACGGCGGATATGTGTTGATCGGCTGGAGCAAGGAAGCTCCTGATCCGGCAAGTAACTATACGGTTAATGGCAAGGACCCCAAGTTTGATTATTTAAATATGTGGATTCAATCGTTCGATCCTCAATATGACCTCGATGGTGCGGTTGAGATTCCAGCAGGGGTAATTGTGCCTGAAATTTTAAGCAATACGGCCACCGATTTTTCCAGAGACTGGGGCAATCAGATCAATATGTCTGCAGGGGAGGTTACGTTCGGATTCACCCTGCCGACAGATACAAAGGTAGAATATAATGAAATTCAATTTTCAACCTCCTTTCCTAGTAATGTAAGCATGCAGGTATGGAACGAGAGCAAGGGGGAATGGGAGAACATGATGACCGGGCCGGCGAATGAGTATACAGGGAACGGGATCGTCAAGGTGAAATATACAACGACGGAGTGGGCTAGCTTCCAACTGCCAGAGATCATGCTGAAGGGAGAGGTGTCCCATGATTGAAATCCGGAATTTAACTAAAATGTATGGCAGCTTCGCAGCCCTTCAGGATGTCAATATTTCAATTGGCAAAGGAACAGTGTTTGGCTTTGTAGGACCCAATGGAGCGGGTAAGTCAACAACGATGTCCATCTTGGCTACCTTGTTGTCACCAACCTCCGGATCCGCCAAGGTTGGCGGCTATGAGGTAACGGATTACCCGCAAGAGGTTCGCAAGCTGATCGGGTATATGCCCGACTTCTTCGGAGTCTATGATCAGTTTAAGACAACGGAATATTTACACTTCTACGGGGCCAGCTACGGGATTCCCCGCCATGAGCGCGAGCAACTGATTCCCCAGCTTTTGGAGCTCGTTAACCTGAGCGATAAACGGGATGTGTATGTGGACAGTCTTTCCCGCGGGATGAAGCAGCGCTTGTGTCTGGCACGCTGTCTGGTGCATGATCCCGAGGTGCTGATTCTAGATGAGCCGGCATCTGGGCTTGATCCGCGTGCGCGGATTGAGATGAGAGAAATACTCAAAGAGTTGAAGCTGATGGGCAAAACGATCATTATTTCATCTCACATCCTGCCTGAGCTGGCGGAGATGGTGGATGAAATTGGCGTTATTGAGCATGGAAGAATGGTGGCTCAAGGCAAGGTATCGGAGATTCAGAACCGGCTGCGGGTGAAGAGAGTGCTCCATATCCGGGTGCTGGAACGGGCAGAGGAATTAGCGGGACAGCTCCGTGATGAGCTTCATGTGAGCCAGGTTCTATGCGATGAGACGGGAGTCCATGTTCATTTCGGCGGAGGAGATGCCGAGCAGTCGGCGTTGTTGACGAATATTTTGTCATCGGGGTATCAAGTCGTCTCCTTCCATGAAGCACAGAGCAATCTTGAGGATGTATTCCTTGAAATCACGAAAGGAGGCGGAGCGAATGAACTGGCGTAACATGGTGATGAACCCGGTGTTGGATAAGGAATTCCGGCTACGGATGCGCTCGCCCCGTTCGGCGATTACGATCCTTGCCTATGTGCTTGTCATGGGACTTTTTGCGATGGGGATTATCTACGTGCTGACCTCTACAGGAATGACGTCCTCGCGGGTAGATTCCGGAACGAGCCGCTTGATGTTCTACGCGCTTAGTATTGCTCAGCTTGTCTTGATCGCTTTTATGACCCCTGCACTGACAGCTGGAGTCATCAGCGGCGAGCGAGAGAAGCAGACGTTGAATATGCTGCTGACAACACAGCAGAGCTCGTCCGCTATCATACTTAGCAAGCTGGTTTCCTCACTCAGCTTCATGACGCTGATTATAGTGGCGACGCTTCCTGTTTACAGCATTGTGTTCTTGTATGGCGGAGTATCCACAGGGCAGCTTCTGCTGGTATTCCTGTTCGATCTATTCGTTATGCTCCTGTTAGGTGCAATCGGGGTATGCTTCTCTACCTTATTTAAAAAGACGATTTTTGCAGTCATCATGACCTATGGAGCCGGATTGGTTATCTTCCTGTTTACGGGAATCGCTTATTTGTTCGCCATGAGCATTGATCAGGCCAACTATTACAGTTCGGGTGCTGCGCCAGTACGTGCATATTCCTGGGTGGGATATATCCTTGGATTGAATCCCGCAGGGGCTTTGATCAGTATTTTCGAGCCATCATTCTCAGAGTCTGCCTTCTTCGTACAACGAAGCAATCTTCAGTCTTCGGCTCCGATTGCTCTGTGGCAGGAGTTCTTGCTGGTATATAGTGTTGTGATTGTCATTATGCTCTGGATTGCGATCCGCAAGATCCGCCCGGTACGCGGCAGACGGCGGGGCAAAGCCGGGCAGGCTGTTCAGGCAGCTTCTGACGGTCGTCATGAGGATTCAGTTGAACTGCCGCCTCAACCTGAGGAGCTTAAGCAGATGGAAAAGGTAGAGCCCAAAGCAGGCGAACGTGAAAAATAATATGCAGAGTGTTAAAGTGTGGGATCAAAAGCTGATTTTTTGAACTACCTCTAGAAAGGAGCCATGGAGATGGACAAGTCAGGTATAGAAGAGCTGCACCAGCAACTCAAAAAAGTGTCGTTTCGGATGAGATGGATTCGATTGTGCTCCGGTGTCGGATACGGCAGCCTTGTTGGACTTGGCTTGGTCCTCCTTTGGCTGTCAGCCGAAAGAGTCTGGCCGATTCACCATGTCACTCTATATGCAGGAATAAGCTTTGTATTGTGTGTGACCGCGGGAGGCGTATGGGAGCTGCTGCGCCCTGTATCCGCACAATTGACGGCCCGAATTATGGATCATCAGCGTGACGGCAGCGAGAGACAGGATGCTATGGTGACGGCGCTTCATTATTTGAATGCAAAGGGATACGCTGCTGATTTGCAACGGAAGCAGGCGATCATTTATGGACAGCAGTACGTGGAGGGACTGAAGCAGCATTTGCCGCTTCCCCGTCCGCGGCGTTCCATGCTTATTGCGGCGTGCAGTGCGGTCTTGGCCGCTGTAGTCCTATTTATGGCTCCGAATCCGATGGATGAAGTGCTGGAGCGTGAACGGCAGCAGCAAGCATGGATCGACTCCCGGTTGGAGGAAATCGATAAGAATCTGGAGGAGCTTGATGCGCAAGAGCTCGACCCGATTGTTAAGGCGCCATTGCAAGAGGAATTGACTAAGCTTCGGGAGGAATTGACTGCCGCAAAACAACCGGAGGAGGCCCTCCAATCCCTGGAGGAGAGCATGAAGAAGCTCCAGGAAATGGCGGAGCGCCAGGAGCTGGAGCAGCAGGAGCGGTCGGCCTGGCTTGATGCTTGGAAGCAGCAGCCCGAGCTTCAGGATATTGCCCGCGCACTGGAGCAGGACGAAGCAAAGCAGATTTCAGAAGAACTGGATAAGCTGAAGCAGAAGCTGCCAGAGCTAACGGATGAGGCAAAAGACCGACTAGCCGATGCGTTATCCCAACTCGCGGATCAAGTCCCCCAAGAGGGAGAGGATGCCAAGCAGCTTGCGGAAGCACTGCGCAAAGCAGCCGAAAGCATCGGGGAAGGACAGGACAGCGCCACTGATCTGGCGCTCTCGGAGCTGGCCGCGGCCCTTGAGAAGGAGCTGAAAGCAGCAAGCGCAGAGGCATTGCAGGCTGCCGCGGCGTCTGCAATGGCATCCGGACTTGCCCAGCAGGGACTGGAGCTTGCGGCTGAGATGTCCGCAGCAGGTCTGTCTGTCTCCGATGCCTGGGCTATGGGCGGAAGTGCGGAGCAATTGGCTGCTGCGTCAGGAAGCGGACAAGGTTCAAATGGTGAAGCAGGAAATTCGGGAGGAAGTAACGGGCTTTCGGGTCAAGGTAACAGTCAAGGAAATGGGCAAGGGCAAGGGCAAGGGCAAGGGCAAGGGCAGGGCTCAGGCAGCGGCTCAGGAAATGGCTCGGGAAGCGGTCAAGGAGGCAGCGGAAGCGGTCAGGGCCAGGGAAGCGGAGCTGGATTTGGCAGCGGCGGACGGGCATTGGTAACCACCCCTCGCGATAGCTCGGGAACGGGCAATGTTGAAATTGACTCAGGCCCGGCAACGGGCGGAAATGTGCAGAAGGGCGGACAAGGACCTGTCTTTGACGGAGCAAGTCGTCCTTATGAAGAGGTCTATAGCGATTATGCAGCTGAGGCAAAGCGAGCGCTCGATCGCGGCGAGCTTCCTCAAAGCTTGCAGGGCTTGGTAGAAAGTTATTTTACCGAAATTGATCCGGGGAATTAAGGCAGCGACAAGGAGAGGGGATCGAAATGTTGGAGCAGACGGCTGATGTGAAGAGATGGAGCAGTACAATTGCAAGGGTCCGGGAGCAGATTGCCAAGGTGATTGTGGGTCAAGAGGACGTTGTAGAGCAGATGCTGTGGTGTATTTTTGCTGGAGGGCACGCCTTGCTGGAAGGGATTCCCGGGCTTGGGAAGACGGCGTTGGTCCGTACCGTATCCGACACGCTGGACCTGTCTTTTTCGCGGATCCAGTTTACGCCTGATTTAATGCCAAGCGATATTACCGGTACGAATATTATCTCCTTCGGCCCGCAGGGAACCGCGGAGATGAGCTTTCAGCCGGGTCCGGTATTCAGCAGCATCGTACTTGCAGACGAGATTAACCGGGCTTCGCCGAAGACACAGAGCGCCATGCTGGAGGCAATGCAGGAGCAGACAGTCACCGTAGGCGGAGAAACGCGGAGTCTGCCGCGGCCATTCTTTGTCCTTGCGACGCAAAATCCGCTGGAGCAGGAAGGGACCTACCCGCTTCCGGAAGCCCAATTAGACCGGTTCATGCTGAAAATTCTCGTCAGCTATCCTTCCGAGGAAGAGCTGAAGGAGATTGTACGTAGAACCACCTCAACGGCGCAGCCTTTAGCGGATAAGGTGGCTTCAGCAGAGGAACTGCTGGAAATTCGCCAAGCAGCCAAGGAGGTTTTGCTGGCGGACGAGGTACTGGATTTTGGCGTACGCTTGTTAATGATGACCCATCCGGAGGAAGCAGCGGCCCCTGAGCTGGTAAGAAGCTATGTACGCTTCGGCTCCGGTCCGCGCGGCATCCAGTCTATTGTTTCTGCAGCCAAGGTTCGAGCGGTCAGCAAGGGCAGAATGCATGTATCGACCGGCGACATTTCTGCTGTAGCTATTCCGGCGCTTCGACACCGTCTCTTCTTGAATTTTGAGGGGCAATCGCTCGGGATTGTTACGGATCACGTGATCCGTGAGATCCTTGACGTACTGGAGGGAGGGAAATGACATCCTCCCTGCTGCCGTCTTCCTTGCTGCCAAGACTGGAGCGGTTGTCTATCGTCTCCAAACACAATGTGCGCGGGACAACCCAGGGCAAACGGCGCTCCGGCCATTTGGGAGCTTCTCTTGAATTTGCGGATTATCGCGAGTATACCCCTGGAGACGATATCCGAAGATTCGATTGGGGAGTTTACCGGCGGACAGGAAAACCGTTCATCCGCCAGTTTTGGGATGAGCAGGAGCTTACCTTCAGCCTGTATCTGGATGTATCTGCGTCTATGAATTTCGGCAACAAGCTGGATATGGCCAAAAGTTTAGCCGCAGCAGCCGGCTATGTGGCTCTTTCTTCTGAAGATAAGGTCCAGGCGGTACTGCTTGGCGAGCGTCCGCTGGATAAGCTGCCCCCGCTGCGAGGCAAGGCATCCAGCCCACGGCTGTTCACTTTTTTGAAGGAAGCAAGCACAGTCCAGGGCGGCAATCTGGCTCCGGCCATGAAGCAGATTCATGCACGTCCGGGCGAGCAGGGGCTGGCCTGGCTTTTCTCGGACTGCTGGATGGAAGGCGGAGTCCATCAACTGCGTGACCTGCTGCTTCGCTTGATGTCGATGGGACAGGAGCCGATACTGGTTCAGGTGATATCCAGGGAAGAGCTTGCCCCGGGCTACAGCGGCGATTTGCGGCTGGTCGACAGTGAGCTTGGCAGCGGCAAGGAAGTAGCGATGAGCGGCAAAGTATTGAAGGCCTATGAACGGGAAGTGAGCCGGTATACCCAGGAATTGAAGGAGTGCTGCGCAGGGCTGGGGGCCCGTTATGTGCAGATTCCCTCGGATTGGCCGCTTGAGAAGGCCGTATTTACCATGCTGCGCGTTGCAGGTGCGGCAGGCAGTTAGGTAGATAGGGAAGCGTTGCAACATGAGTAACGATATGGTTGAACTTATAGAGTTACGTAAAAAGGGATAAGTGTGATGTGAGCTGAAGAAGCGGAGCGTTCGCCTTTGCGAGTGGATTTCTTCCTTGTCAGAACTTCGTTAAATAAGAGAAATCCGGGAACAACAGCGATCGTAAGAACACATCACACGTTCCATTAGAACGTAAAGTTCACTTGTTCAACTTGCATCGTTAAACTTGGGGACGGACAGAGAGGAGGCGAGCGGAAATGGGCATCGGGTCATGGATGAGTCTCTGGTTTGCACTGGCGTTGCCGGTCATTATCATTTTGTATTTATTTAAACGGATTTATATCGATACGCCTGTTCCCAGCCACATGCTGTGGAGACGGGTGCTGCTTAATATGGAAGCAAATCGTCCGTGGCAGAAGCTCCAGAACCGACTTCTGCTCTGGCTTCAGTTGTTGGCTGCGGCATTGCTTGTGCTGGCCTTAATGCAGCCCTTCATCTGGAAAACTGGAGGACATCAGGGGCATACGGTGCTCATTGCCGATACTTCCGCCAGTATGATGGCACTCCCGCAAGCAGCGGAAGAGACGGAGGATGACAGCAAGCTGGCGGAGATGAAGCACAAGCTGAATACATATGTCCGTGAAGCAGGAGCAGGCGAGGAGATCACGCTGATTCGGCTGGGAAGCAGACCGGAGGTGCTTCTGACTCGGGAAAACGATAGAGAGGCTTTGTCCCGTACAATCGATGGTTTATCTGCGGATTATGGGAGGGCGGCTTACCATGAGACACTATCGCTCGCTGCTGCACTGACCCGGGGAGAAGAGGGCAGAGTGTTTCTTTATACTGATACACGTTGGCCGGAGCAGGCAGGTGATGCTGGAATCGCCTTTGAGGTTCCCGTTCAAATCGTGTCCATCGGGCCGGAGCAGACGACAAATGCTGCAATTGAACAGTTTGGGGTAAAGCGTTCTGCTGGAGAAGAGCCGGGGAGCACGGGCAATGAAGACTCTGGCGGGGCCCATTATGGGGTAGCCGTAATCCGCAATGACGGTCCGGCCAGTGAATTAAAGCTGGATCTGTATGGTGACGGCAAGCTGATTGCATCCCGTGATTTCACGGCCGATCCGGGCCGGAGGACAACGGTGGAATTCAACAGCTTACCTTCTGCGGAGGTCTACCGGTTATCATTAAAGCCGGAAGACAGCTATTCGCTGGACAATGAATCATTTGCTTTCCTGGAGCAGGCCGGAGCGACCAAGGTATGGTTGATGTCAAAAGGAAACCTGTTTCTGGAAAAAGCGCTGCAACTGACCGGAGCGCAGGTTACCCGGATCACAGAGGCAAAGGCGAACGGTACAGGGACGGCAGAAGCTCCTCCCATCCCTGAAAGCAAGCCCGATGTCATCGTCATTGAAGGGGTATTGCCGGACTACGCGGCGAGCGGAGCCTGGGCGAAGCTGCTTGCCGAGACGCCGCAGTGGACGATTGGCGGAGCCGATGAGGGCGTGGATCTTGAGCATGCGGAGACGGTAACGGCCAAGCATCCGGTCACGCGTTATTTGCAGTTCAAAGAGCCCCCGGCCGGCCGGCTTATCGGCGCACCGATTCCGGCCTGGGGAAAACCGATCCTCACTGTAGGCGGGAAGACAGCAGCATATGCGGGAACAGAGAACGGCCGGCCGAAGCTGGTCTTTCTGTTCCGGCTGGAGGACGGGGATCTGACGCTTAAGCCGGAATTTCCGGTGCTTGTTGACAATGCAGTGACCTGGCTCAAGTCCGGTATGAGAACCGGATTGGGCAGAGCGGCGGCTGGAGCAGAGCTCGATATTCCGGTAGCACAGGACGCGGCAACAGCGGTTTGGAGCCCGATGGATGGTTATGCCCTGAACTCGGGAGCGGAGCCGATTCCTGCAGTCCGTATGAAGAGCGGCGCTCTATCAGCGAAGCAACCGGCGCCGTCCATCCCCGGGCTTTGGCGGCTTGATGTCACTGGAAGCGATGGAGAAGCACAGCCTGGGTATTGGCTGGCAGTAGCGGCGGATCCGTTGGAGTCGGTTACAGCTCCCCATCAAGCCTTGTTGACTGCTCTGGTTGCTGATCCCGGACAGCCGGACAGCGGGAATGAGGGGATGCAGAGTGAGCCGGGCTCCAATGGACCGTCGGCCGGCAGCTCTGAAGCCGGAGATGTCCAGCGCGCGGAAGCGCCGCTGCTGAAATGGATTGTACTGCTTGTGCTGCTGCTGATTTTGGCTGAATGGGGGGTGTACCAACGTGGGCGTTCAATTTGATCATCCCTGGGTACTGCTGTTGCTTCCCCTTGTGATTGCAGGTGCCATCTATGCATACCGTAAAGATTTCAGGCTTGCCGGAGCGCGAAAAAAATGGGCTGTAGGCTTGCGGACTGCCATCTGTGTGCTGTTGATTTTCGTACTGGCAGGTTTTCATACCTATACGATTGCTTTGAATAAAGAGGTCGTATTTGTTGCAGACCGTTCCTCAAGCGTTTCCTCCACGGTCCCGATCGATGAATGGATAGGGGAGGCCGTCAAGTCAAAGGGAGAACATGATCTTGCCGGAGCCGTCTCCTTCGGTATGAATACCGTAGTGGATAAAAGCCTGAGTGAGTCGATTGAACTCCCTGGCTGGGGTCAAAGGGAAGTATCGCGGGAGTTTACTCATATCGAGCATGCGCTGTCCCTGGCAGGAAGCCTGTTTCAGGGCAAGGAAAACCGGAGATTGGTGCTTATTACAGACGGAATGGAGAACGTTGGGGCCGTACTGGATGAGGCGCAGCTGTTGAAGGAAAGAGGAATTGCGGTCGATGTGCTGCCGGTAACCTCCCCGGAGCAAAGGGATGCGTCCATTGAGGAGTTTCTCGTTCCCGAGAAGCTGTATCCTGCCGAATCCTTTGCCTTCGAGGTGCTTGTCCGCAGCACTTATGCGGGAAGCGGAGAGCTTCGGCTGTATGAAGATAATCGTGAAATCGGACGTCATGCGGTCACTCTGGAACGGGGAGATAACCGGTATTCCTTGCAGGGACTGGCGAAGGAGATGGGACTGCACCGTTACCGGGCCGAGATCTATATTGAAGGAGATGAGCAGTCCGCTAACAATGCTCACTATGCCTTCACCCGGGTGACAGGCAGTCCAAAGGTGCTGATTGTAGAAGGAGCCTCGGGTACGTCTGCGAATCTGGAAAATGCCTTAAGCGCAGGCTTGATCGATTATTCCGTTATTTCCCCTGGAATGCTGTCCTCTGAATTGTCTAAATATGCGGCCTACGACAGCATCATATTCAATAATGTGTCGGGCGAGCAGGTAGGCGGACGGCAAATGGAACTGATTGAGCAGGCCGTGCGCTCCTATGGGGTCGGCTTTATGATGGTCGGGGGCCAGGACAGCTTTGGAATGGGCGGATATTTCAAGACCCCGATCGAGCAGCTCCTTCCGGTATCGATGGAGCTTGAGGGAAAACGGGAGATCCCTTCCCTGGGACTAATCCTGGTTATCGACCGCTCCGGAAGTATGGACGGAGAAAAGCTGAGATTGGCCAAGGAGTCGGCCATCCGTACTGTGGAATTGCTTCGGGAGAAGGACACGGTAGGTGTTCTCGCCTTTGATGATCGCCCTTGGTGGGTGGTTGAGCCGCAGAGGCTGGACGATAAGGAGAGCGTGATCTCCTCCATTAATGGAATCCCCTCGGGCGGGGGCACGGACATTTACCCGGCTGTTGCCGATGCTACTGCCAAAATGCTGGATCTGGATGCTCAGCGCAAGCATATTATTTTGCTGACAGACGGCCAATCTGCAGGAAGCTCAGGTTATGTGAATCTAATCGAGAGCATGGTTGAAGGTAATATTACGATGTCGACGGTGGCCGTCGGCGGAGATGCCGACGTACAGCTGCTCCAATCGCTGGCTTCAGGGGCAAAGGGACGGTATTATCTGGTAGAGGACGAGACGACTCTTCCGGCGATCTTCAGCCGGGAAGCGGCGATGATTGCCCGAACCTATATCGTAGACAAGCCCTTCGTACCGGCACAGGTTCAGGGGGGAGACTGGGGCTCGTGGTTCAAGGGCGGCTTGCCGCAAATTTACGGTTATGTAGCAACTACGGCAAAGTCCACCGCCCAGACCGTGCTGGCAAGTCCGGAGCCTGACCCGCTGCTGGCAAGATGGCAATACGGCTCCGGCCGGACCGTTGCCTGGACAAGCGATATGACCGGCAAATGGTCGCGGGATTGGGTAGCTTGGCCTGGCTTCCCGGGATTATTCACAGATATGGTGAAGTGGACCTTCCCGCAGTTCTCTTCCTCTACCTTTGAAGTGGAGACGGAGCAGTCGGGCAATGAAGTTCACTTTACCGTACGCGCTGCAAGTGAGCCGTATCCCGGCGAATTGACCGGAAAAGTGACGGGGAATAACGGGGAAGAAGCCGAGGTTGTGCTAAGCCAGGTATCTCCAGGAAATTATGAAGGAGTTATGACGGTAACGGAGCCGGGATCCTTTCTGCTGCATGTGTCCAGCCCGGAAGAGGAGGCGGAGGCAGGCAGCACGAGCACCGGCTTTGTCGTACCTTATTCACCGGAATATCGGCTTAGCGCCGATTTTGACCCGGAGGAGCGGATGGAGGCCTTAGGGGAGCTGACCGGCGGAAGATGGCTGGCTTGGGATGAGCCGGAAGCGGCGTATGACTTCACCCCGTATCCGCAGCGCAAGCTGGATAATTGGGATTGGCTGCTGTTAATTCTGGCGCTGCTGCTGTGGGTCTGCGACATCGCCGTCCGGCGGCTCGCAGTATCCTGGAGCTGGATCGCTGAACGGCTCGGGCCATTGGCCGGTCGGGGACGAAGACCGGCCGCAAGCGGCGGCGCGGTGCCTGCCGCGCCGCGCGAGGACAGCGGGCTGGGCCGGTTGGCCGCCCGCAAATCCCGCACTGCCGCGTTCTACGGCGGCAGTGCTGCTGGCGCTGACCGCGACCGCGGGGTCAGCGCCGAAGAAGGCGGCGCGCCTGCGGAGGCGCCGTCAGCTCGTCCGCCGCGCAGCGAGGCGGACGCCGCCGCAAGGCCCGCGGCCGCAGGCGCGCGGACCGAGCCTTCGTCTCCACCCGTGGAGGAGACGAAGCCAGAGCCGGGTGCGGAGACAGAGTCCGCACCCGGGCAAGAACGGCTTGGCCGCCTGCTGGAGGCCAAGCGCCGGGGCGGGCGGCGGTAGCTCCGCCCCGCGCAGTGCGCAGCTTCCGAATTCACAAACACTCATTCTTGATTTATTATTCGTATTTGTTATTTGTGATTCGTGATTCGTGATTCGTGATGCATCCCTGGGACATGTTGGATTTATGTGCGATAATTCGTACAAGCCCTGCCTCAAAAGGAGTCAGCTTGATGGTTTTGTACGATAATTCGTACAAATGCCCACATACCTGTCTTCTGCCTGTCTCCTGCACACCGATTTTGTACGAAGATTCGTATAAAGGTCACCGTGGAAACAGCCAGTTCGGAGATTTTGTACGGAAATTCATACAAAAACTGCCCCGAAGGAGCTATCTCGATGTTTTTGTACGAAATTTCGTTCAAGCACTGCCTCCAAAGGGGCCAACTCGATGGTTTTATACGGTATTTCGTACAAATGCTCTCACGCATGCCTCCTTTACACTGGTTTTATACGAAATTTCGTATAAACGACGCTGTCGAAGGTGCCGGCTCAAATATGCTATAAGCAAAACCGTCAGCCCCAACCGGGCTGATGGTTTTTATATATCCAAAACCTAAAAAAACAAACTATCGAGTTCCAGTTGTTTCTGACCTCGATCAAAGCGGAAGGGAGGACTGAAGGATTCCAGCAGGATGTCCGATCCCATTTGCCTCAGTACTTGAAGGCTCCGTTTCAGTCCGTTTCAGTTCGCATTCTCCGGGTTAACTCGATTCTGCACCGCGCGCAGCTCCCGGCGTGCGGTGGGACGGTACGGGTGTCACCACACGCTGATATCGGAGAGATTTCTGCTGTAGGGATGCCCGGCATTTTACCCAGGTGTTCCGCAGACGCTTTCAGTTGACGCCGACGGAGTACCGTCACCA
Source organism: Paenibacillus apis (assembly GCF_018333295.1). Classification (NCBI taxonomy): domain Bacteria; kingdom Bacillati; phylum Bacillota; class Bacilli; order Caryophanales; family Paenibacillaceae; genus Paenibacillus; species Paenibacillus apis. The sequence continues at coordinate 20,085 of NZ_BORS01000006.1, read as the reverse complement.
GCAGCAAGTAAACATCATTTCTTAATTCAGCGGCGAACGGCTATAAGTTGTGCAATGTTGGAATAATGGTATGGAAAACGAAGGAATGAAGTGTTACAATAGATAAAGTCAAAATGATCTTTTCAATTTGAATGTTTTGCACGTGCAATTTCCATGACCAAGGAGGAAATGAAATGCCACTCTCTGACAACACAATGATTGACAATTTATCGATTACCACGATTCGGACGCTGGCGATCGACGCGATTGAGAAGGCGAAATCCGGGCATCCCGGGATGCCGATGGGTTCCGCACCGATGGGATACCAGCTGTTCGCGAAGACGATGAATCACAATCCGGATCAACCTGATTGGGTGAACCGCGATCGGTTCGTACTGTCTGCAGGACATGGCTCAATGCTGTTATACAGCTTGCTCCACCTGTCAGGCTATGATCTGTCATTGGATGAATTGAAGCAATTCCGTCAATGGGGAAGCAAGACACCTGGACATCCGGAGTTCGGACACACCGCCGGCGTGGACGCTACCACCGGGCCGCTTGGTCAAGGGATTGCCATGGCAGTGGGGATGGCTCTGGCCGAGACTCAACTGGCAGCAACTTATAATAAAGGTGATCTGAAACTGGTTGATCATTATACTTACGGCATCTGCGGCGACGGGGACCTGATGGAAGGCGTTGCTAGTGAAGCTGCTTCTCTTGCCGGGCATTTGAAGCTGGGCAAATTGATCTTCCTGTATGACTCCAATGATATCTCGCTGGACGGCGAGCTGAACCTGAGCTTCTCCGAGAATGTAAGACAACGCTTTGAGGCTTACGGCTGGCAGACATTGCGTGTGGAAGACGGCAATGATCTGGCGGCGATCGAAGCTGCAATTGAAGAAGCCAAGCGCGACACGGAGCGTCCAACCCTGATCGAGGTGAAGACGATCATCGGCTACGGCAGCCCGAACAAGCAAGGCAAGGGCGGCCATGGCGGTACGCACGGTTCCCCGCTCGGCGCTGAAGAAGCTAAACTGACCAAGGAATTCTACAAATGGGTATACGAAGAAGATTTCTATGTGCCTGAGGAAGTACGTGAGCACTTTGCAAAAGTGAAGGAGCGGGGCATTTCCGCTTATAACACTTGGAAGCAAACGCTGGACAAATATAAGGCGGAATATCCTGAGCTTGCCGCTCAATTTGAGCTGGCTGTTGCAGGCAAGCTTCCGGAAGGCTGGGATGCAGCGCTTCCTAAGTACACCTCCAGCGACAAGGCTGTCTCGACTCGCGTTGCCTCCGGAAATGCATTGAATGGGCTTGCTGCGGGCGTTCCTCAGCTCCTTGGCGGCTCTGCCGACCTGGAGAGCTCTACAATGACGCATTTGAAGGGCTTGACGGTATATACTCCGCAAAGCCGCGAAGGCCGCAACCTGTACTTCGGTGTGCGTGAATTCGGTATGGCAGCAGCCATGAACGGGATTGCTCTGCACAGCGGTCTGAAGGTATTCGGCGGAACCTTCTTTGTCTTCACCGACTATCTGCGTCCGGCCGTACGCCTTTCTTCCATTATGAAGCTGCCGGTTACCTATGTTCTGACCCACGACAGTATTGCTGTCGGTGAGGACGGACCTACGCATGAGCCGATTGAACAACTGGCATCCCTTCGCATCATTCCAGGCCTGACGGTGATCCGTCCTGCCGATGGCAATGAAACCTCGGCTGCATGGGCTTATGCGGTAGAGAATACCTCGAATCCAGTTGCGCTTGTGCTGACTCGTCAAAACCTGCCGATTCTGGAAGGCACGGATGTTTCTGCACGTGAAGGTGTTGCGCGCGGCGGTTATGTGGTCTCCGATGCCAAAGACGGCAAGCCGGTTGCTCAACTGATCGCTACAGGCTCTGAGGTACAATTGGCGGTAAGAGCACAGGCTGCTTTGGCGGAAGAAGGTATTCATGTTCGCGTAGTCAGTCTGCCTAGCTGGGATTTGTTCGACAAGCAGGATCAAGCTTACAAGGATTCAGTCATCCTGCCTGAAGTCAAAGCACGCGTAGCCATTGAAATGGCGCATCCATTTGGCTGGGAGCGTTATGTGGGTGAAAAGGGCTCCATCATCGGAATTAACACGTTTGGCGCATCCGCTCCTGGCGACCGCGTCATTGCTGAATATGGCTTCACGGTAGAAAATGTTGTGAAGCATGTGAAGGAACAGTTGAACTAACCCGGGAGAGACTAGATTAGGCGCTGGAGAGGGGTATGGAGATGGAGCAGCAATTCAAGAATGTTACGGTGGACAAGGCGGCCAATATTTATTTCGACGGCAAAGTGACGAGCAGAAGCGTATGGCTTCCGAACGGAAGCAAAATTACGCTGGGCATTATGCTGCCCGGAGAATATGAATTCGGAACCGATTCGCTTGAAGTCATGGACATTCTGTCCGGCGATCTGAAGGTTCTTCTTCCGGGCGAGACGCTATGGCGTGAAATCAGCGGCCGGGGAACCTTTACGGTTCCGGCCCGCTCATCCTTTAAGCTGGAGGTCCGGAGTGTGACGGATTATTGCTGCTCCTACGGCTCCGGTGCTTAAGGCTTCATAAACAAACCGAAAAGGCAGGGTCCCTGCTTTATAACGAGGGAACCTGCCTTTTTTCTTTAGGCTGTTTTCGTGAAAATTGTTGCTATTTGATATATGTGAAGTGCGCAGAGACAATTTATGGAGCGACTAATTCGACCTTTATTCGGTCGGGGTCTTCGAAATACAGAGCATAATAGTTCTCTCCGCCCGCGAAAGGATGCTTGTCTTGGGAGAAATTACTATTACACGAACTACAGCCAAAAGAGATTAGCGAAGCTGGACTGGTACATTCTGCAGAGATTAACCGGGTGTTATGCGAAGAAGAGACAACGAACAAGATGGATGAGTTCGCTGTCTGAGGTCAAGTATATTGCCAACATGTATGGACTGAGAACGCTTTTGTAATCGGGAAAAAGCTCTTTACTCTGATTCAGCGTCAATCCCACAATTGGAATAATGCTCTACCTCAGTTTCATCAAGGCTTACTTGCCAATTCCATGTTGAGAAACTAGAGTTATAATCTAATTTCATTAGATATAGAAGCCAAAGTATGAGTAACAGACTATTATATTATTGTAATTTCATCTATACTCCACATTCCCTTCATATGGACTCCACTTCGAGATGATATTATTTTTTTTTGTAATTGATATCCTTTTTTTTGTGGTAATTTTATATAAATTTTCAAATATGAAAGTGAAAGTTTTCACAATATTATCATAGCAAATAACGTTACTTGGCTGTAGCTGTATCACAATAATTGATATTAAAGGAGGTAGTAATTATGTCTTAGATTCTCGAGAAACGAGTGTTTTATCAGCAGATATTGATAAGCTAAAAAAAATTCTCCCTAAAGGTAAGTTGCTCGGATTAACCTTCGAAACTGAACAAAATAAATATTTTTATGACACAGAAACAGGCAAAGTTTTGATCTGTAATGAAGTTAGCCATATTAGTTTTGGATGAACCATCCGCCTCGTTAGATCCAAAATCTGAATATGAAATGTTTCAACAACTTAGAGAGGTAATTCCCAATAAAACAACTATTTTGATTACACACAGATTTTCCAATGTTAGTATTGCGGATGAGATTTTAGTTTTAAGTGGTGGGCAGCTCGTTGAGAAAGCATCACATAGATCACTTATGGAGAAAAATGGAGTTTACTGCGATTTGTATAATATGCAAGTGAACGCTTACGAGACAGAGTGGAAAAACAGTTCCTCTGCTGTGGCACAGTAAAGCTGCTAAACTTTGAAAAAAACGAATCAAGGAGCTGTTTCATATACATTTCATATTAACCAGTTAAAATAAACTTCAGATAGGGATGAGGAGGTAGCGGGGGATTGTCAACGATACTGGTTGTAGAGGATGATCGGGAAACGAATGAGGCTATTGCCGAATATTTGAAAGTTGCGGGACATCGGGTTATTTCCGCTTATGATGGGGAGGAAGCTTTGCGCCGTTTTAGAGATCATAGTATCCACCTCATTATTTTGGATATTATGTTGCCCAAAATTTCAGGACTGTCGGTTCTTTTGCAGGTGAGGGAAACCAGTGCTGTGCCCGTTCTGATGTTATCGGCCATTAGTGATGAATACACACAAATTATCAGTTTTGATATCCAAGCCGACGATTATATAACCAAGCCATTTTCGATGGTGCTGCTGGACAAGCGGGTAACGGCGTTACTCCGCAGAGGTGACAAACCGCAAAACGTGAACTTCATGACATTCGGAGATGTCAAGGTGGATTTTTCCGGGTATACGGCTAGCGACGCAGGCGGCAGAATTGATATTACCCCCAAAGAAATTGAACTGTTGAAACTGTTGGTGGAACATCAGGGGCTTGTGTTGACCAGAACCCAAATCCTTGACGATTTATGGGGGGAAGAATGTACCATTAATGACAGAACCATTGACACCTATATTAAGAACCTTCGCAAAAAACTTAGGCTGGAATCGATTGTAACTGTGAAGGGTGTCGGTTATAAGTTTGAGGCTCGCCCATGAAACGGTTGAAAATTTTCCCGAAAACTTTTTTGTATACGCTTGGCTTGATGGTATTCATGAATGTGATGGCCCATACTTTATTTTACCTTCTAACGCCTCCCGTAAGCTTTACTGCTAAAGAATATACCAATGATCCCGTATTGACGGCAGTTACATTAAACCTCTCCGATTATATCGCCGGCATTATTCGTTCCGTACTTCCTATTTCGATGTTGATTTGTTTTATAGTTTCCGTGCTCTGCTCCCTGCTTTTTTCCAGAGCGATGACTCGGCCGATTCGGCGGATTTCGGCTGAAACGGCGCAGATGGAAACCTTGGATAGAAACGCTCGGTGTATCGTTCAGTCCGATGATGAAATCGGCGCCTTAGCGAACAACGTGAACCGGTTATATCACAGCCTTCTAAAAACCATCGAAAATTTGGAAATCGAGAAAATCAAGGTGAGTGAATCCGAAAAATCAAAAGTGGATTTTCTGAGAATGGCATCGCACGAACTGAAAACGCCAGTAACCGCGCTGAATGCGATGCTGGAGAATATGATGCTTGGCGTAGGCAAATACAAGGATCATGAAGTCTATTTACCGAAATGCAAGCGAATGATGGAACAACTGGCCGAGATGATCAAAAATGTTCTTGATACCTCAAACTTGAGTGTTTTGGTACGGGATGAAGCAACAGCGGACATTTATCTTCCGGCGTTCTTAACCGAATTATGCGAGCCTTTTCAAATCATAGCCAAGGCTAAAGGGATTCGGTTTGAGCTGGACGTTACGGAGGGGGTGACTGTCCATTTACCTCCAGAGCTTTTTGGCAAAGCGCTAAACAATCTCGTTTCCAATGCGGTCTCTTATACCCAAAGGGGACATTCAGTAATGGTGTATTGTGATGCCGACCACTTGGTCATTGAAAATGAGTGCGACCCCATCCCGGAAGAGCATCTGAAAGAATTATTTAAACCGTTTTACCGGCCGGAATATGAAAGAGGGAGAGATACGGGAGGCAACGGGCTGGGTTTATATATTGTCGATTCCATTCTAAACGCCTTACGGATTAGCTATACGTTCACTCCAACACCATCGAAAAAAGGGATGGCCTTTAGCCTTCAAATAAAAAAGTAAATTCACCGCCCGGATGATTACGGCGGTTTTTTTATGACTACATCCGTGCTCCACATACATTCTAAATGGCTTCCATTTCAAGGTGTTAAACTGGTTCTCGTCATCACAATCCTTGAAAGGGAGGCTTTGTTCATCATGAGTTTTATGCACCGGGCAGTAATGTACGTAACTCGAAAAAAAGGAAAGAGTATTCTATTGTTTTTGGTTTTATTCGTGATCGCGACTTTTGTTTTGACGGGAATATCCATTAAAGACGCTTCTCAAGCGGCAAGCACCGACCTTAGAGAATCGCTGGGGGGGAGATTTACCATCTACATAGATATGAGTAAAGATAACCCTTATGTAGTTACGGAAAGAACGGAACCCAGTGACGGCGGAAAACTAAGTATAAATTCATACAGTACGGGTCCGCTGATTTCAGTTGAAACGCTGGAGTCCGTCAAATCGGTGGGTGGAATAAAGAACTACTATGCCTCCGAAATGTGGCAGCCTCATGCCGAGAACTTTAATTTATTGAGAGGCAAACTTCCTATTAAGGACGGCTATGAAAATATGGTTAACGCCATAGCGGTGTCAGGAACAGAGGCCAGCGATTTTTTTACAGCACGATCCATTCAGCTGTCCGAGGGGCGCCACATTCTACCGAAGGATCGTCATGTTGCCGTGATCAGTCGCGCATTAGCCGAGGAAAACAAATTGAAGGTCGGGGATAGCTTAAAACTGGGGATCATGGATAGCGTTGCAAACCAACTGGGGGTCAATCCGCGCAACAAGATTGAACTCAAGATTGTCGGGTTATTTCAACCAACGGGTGAGGACCAAATAACCGAGATGACTTCTGCCTATAACATGATCGAAAACCGTGTGTTCACGGATATTTATTCGCAGGCGGAACTGTTTAATAGCGATAAGGAGCCAGGGTTTTCGGAGGCTATGTTTTTTGTGCAAGACCCTGATCAATTAAATTTCATAGTGGAAAAAGTTGAAGCACTTCCAAGCATGGACTGGAAACAATTTAATGTCAGTGTGGATAACGAGACATACAGCCAGGCGGCTGCACCATTAAACAGCCTGTCTCGTCTGGTTAAGATATTGCTGATTATTATGATGGCGGTTAGCGTTGCCATTCTTTCTCTGCTCTTAACGCTATGGATGAGAAACAGAGTGTATGAAACAGGTGTTTTCCTGGCTTTAGGAATCCATAAGTTCAAAATATTGGGTCAGTATGTGACGGAAGTTCTGCTCATCGCAATAGTTGCGTTTGGATTCTCCTATTTTTCGGGAAATGCTATTGCGGAGAACGTAGGGAACGCGCTGCTGCAGCAACAGCTTTCCCGGGGAGAACCAAGTGAACAGACTGGCACCGTGGCGGTGTCGTCAGTTGTGGTTGATGAGCCGATAGCCGGCACGGAAGCCTTAGATAGTATCGAAGTAAAGGTAACCTCAAGGAGTTTTGTCCAGCTATACTTGATCGGAACCTTGATTATTGTAATCGCCGTAGGGATGTCATCCGTTTCGGTCATGAGGCTGAATCCCAAAGAAATTCTTTCCAAAATGAGCTAAGAAGGGTGGTAAAGAGGCGATGTATTTTGAGGCACTCCATGTATCCTACTCCTACGACAAGCAAAAATTGCTTTTTAGTGGGGTTGATATGAGCATGGAAACAGGGAAAATGTATGCCATAGTTGGCCCATCCGGTTCAGGTAAAACAACCTTGCTCTCGATCCTGGGGGGACTGGATTCCCCGATACAAGGTAAAGTTCTGTTTAATGGTGAGGATATAGCGCAAAAAGGATTGGAATACCATCGGAGGCATCACGTAGCGTTGGTTTTTCAAAACTATAATCTTATCGATTATATGAATCCCGTGGAAAATATCAAGATGATCACACACAAGAATCCACTGGATATTTTGAAAAGATTGGGCCTTACGGACGAGGAGGCAAAACGAAATATTCTACAACTTTCCGGAGGCCAGCAGCAACGGGTAGCGATTGCCCGTGCCTTGGCATCGGATGCTCCCGTGTTGCTCGCGGATGAGCCGACCGGAAACCTGGATGAAGATAACGCGGCGGAGATCACGGAAATTCTGAGAGAAAGCGCACATGAATTTCAAAAATGTGTTGTCGTCGTCACCCACTCTAATGAAGTCGCGAAAAAAGCGGACTACATATACCGAATTAAGCGCGGCAAAGTGCAAGGTATGGAAGCGTAGCATGCTAATTGACGCGGTTTGCGGATGATTGGGGGAGTGGGTGAGATGTATGGAAAAAAGTTCAACAGGGGCTTGGTGGTCATCATTCCGAGGAAATAAAAGTGACTCTCGGGAAGAAGTCCCGCTAATAACGAGGATATAAGCCGTAGGTCGCTGAATCGCCCAAATTAGCGAGAGAAATTCACGTTAGTTGTGTAAGGCGCCAGGGAGCCATTGGCGAGGCGGCGCCCGGAAACTGAATTTTAGCATAAATCGGCGCGATTCGTACATGTTAAAATCAAGTGTAGGCAAAAACCTCATAGGGGGAGATCCTTGTGGCAAACATTGTTTTTATTTCACCGGGTAAATACATTCAAGGTCAAGGCGCCTTGCAGGAACTGGGCAAACACATCAAAGAACTGGGACGCAAACCGCTCATCATGGCCGACGAGGTAGTATGGAACATTACGGAGGAGCGGATCAAACAAAGTTTGTTCGCGGAGCGGTTGGACTTTCATTTTGTTTTGTTCAACGGGGAGGCCTCTTCAAATGAAGTCAACCGCATTGCCCAGGAAGGGAAGGCGCAATCCGTGGATTTCGTCATTGGCGTCGGCGGAGGCAAAACGTTGGATACGGCCAAGGCGGTTTCGGATGAATTGAAGTCCAAGGTGGTGATCGTCCCGACTACCGCGTCGACCGACGCGCCCACCAGCGCTTTGTCCGTGATTTATAGTGATGAAGGGGTCTTTGAAGCCTACCGTTTCTACCATAAAAATCCAGACCTGGTACTGGTGGATACCGCGATTGTAGCCAAAGCGCCGGCCCGCCTGTTCGCTTCGGGAATCGCCGATGCGATGGCGACATGGATCGAAGTGCGTGCGACAGTCAAAAGCAACGGTGCCGCGATGTCCGGCGGCAAACCGAGCATTGCCGCCCAAGCCATTGCCAAGGCTTGTGAAGAAACGCTGTTCAAGTACGGGATCCCCGCCTATCAAGCCGTGCAAAAAGGACTGGTCACCCGGCATGTAGAGGCGGTGGTCGAAGCCAACACCCTTCTATCGGGTCTCGGCTTCGAAAGCGGCGGCCTGGCGGCGGCGCACGCCATCCATAACGGATTTACGGTGTTGTCGGGGGACATCCACCACTTAACCCATGGAGAAAAAGTAGCCTATGGGACACTGGTGCAGTTGGTGCTTGAACTCCATCCGGAAGAAGAAATCCTCAAGTATATTAGCTTCTACCGAAAGCTTGGGCTTCCGACAACCTTGCGAGAGTTGCACCTGGAACAGGTTACTTTTGATGAATTGCTTAAGGTCGGCAAAGCCGCTACACAGCCTAATGAAACCATGGTGAATCTTTCGGGGGAAATCACAGCCGAGCAGGTTGCGTCCGCCATCCTGGCTGTGGATGTGCTAAGCGGACAGATTGCAAAGGCTTAAATCAAGCTTCTCTGAAAAAAAGCGGGAAGAAGACAATAAGCGAAAGTGCATGCTGGATGTGCGCTCTCGCTTTTTTGCATGATCGGATGTAACATTTCGGCAAATCATCTCTAATACTATAGCGAAAACATGATATAAACACATAAAATCAACATAAGACCACATAGTATTTAACAATATTTGGATGTACCATCATATTGGAAAAGCGCGAAATTTGTTGAATAAGTTGTTTTTTTGGTATCGTTGGCATAAGAGGAGGTGTTGCCATGCAAATATCCAGACAAGAGATACTTAAACGGCTAAATGCCCAAATCAAAGTCAACAGGCATATTATAGGTGTCGCTGCGGGCAGCGGCATGACGACCAAATACAGTGTTTTGGGCGGGGCGGACCTTATTCTGGCCCTCAGTGCCGGACGCTTTCGGCAGATGGGACGGGCGTCTCTGGGATGTTATCTTTGTTATTCCAACAGCAATGAAGTCGTAATGGATTTTGCCTCGCGCGAGTTGATGCCGCTCCTGCAGGATACTCCGATTTTATTTGGGCTGAACGCTACGGACCCCGGCATTTCCCTCCCGGAATACATTAGGCATATTAAAAAATCCGGCTTTGACGGAATCAACAACTGGCCCACGATCGGACTGATCGACGGGAAGTTTCGCGAGGCGCTGGAGGAGGAGGGGATCTCCTATCGTCAGGAAATCGAGGCGATCCGCCTTGCCCATGAGCAAGGGCTGTTTACCTTGGCCTTCGTCTTTGATGCCTGGCAGGCGGAGCAGATGCTGAAGGCCGGGGCGGATATTATCTGCGCCCATTTGGGGCTGACGACCGGCGGCGTCTTGGGCGCGAAGAAAGTGCAGTCGTTGGAAAGAGGGCGAGGGGATGCCCAGCGGATTTTCGATACGTGCCATCGGATTCGTCCGGAGGCGATAAAGATGGTCTACGGCGGCCCGATCAAATCCTCCATCGATGCCCGCTACTTTTACGACAATTCCGCCTGCCAAGGCTTTGTAGGCGGCTCTTCCTTCGAACGGATTCCGGCGGAAAAGGCGATTTTGAACACCACCAAATCCTTTAAAATTTCCCAAAGCGACGAGGAAGAGAACAGCCTGATCAAGGTGTTGAACGGACAGGCCCAGGACTATGACTATGTGGAGTTTATCAAAGAGCATATCATCCATCACTATAATGAGCCTATCTTCCTCAGCGAGCTGGCCTTGGCGGCCCATGTCACGCCTTCCTATCTGAGCGCCAAGTTCAAACGGATTGTCGGCTGCAGTTTTACGGAATATTTGATCCGTTTCCGGATGAACAAGGCGGGGGACTTCCTGAGGGAGACCGACATGCCCGTCGGAAAGGTGGCGGAGCTGGTGGGCTATGGCGATTATTTTCAATTCACCAAAATATTCAAGAAATATAAAGGCATGACGCCCACAGGTTATCGAAAAAGCAACACCCCGAAATAAACGGACGGCGAAGCGAAATCCAACATAAGCACAAAAACGGCTTATTTCAAGCAATATTAAAATTTCCGCCGAGCCGTACAATTAAATTATCAGTTTTGAAAGCCGTTACAGTTTCAACGGCGGACAGAAACAGATCATTTCAGGAGGTGTTGTTCATCCATGAAAACTGTAGCCATCGTGGGGACGTTCGACAGCAAGGGAAGGGAATTCCTTTACTTGAAGGAGCTGTTTACGGAAATCGGCCTTAATACCTTGACCCTGCACACGGGAACCTTTGAACCCGCCTTTGTTCCCGATGTGTCCAACGAAGAAATTGCCGCCGAGGCGGGCGAAAATCTTCGGGAACTGGTAGCCCGCAAAGACCGGGCGTGTGCCACAGCAGCTATGGCCAAGGGAACCGAAAAAATCGTTCTCCGCCTTTATCAGGAAGGCAAGTTCCAAGGCATCATCTCTTTGGGCGGCTCAGGAGGCACCTCGATTATTACGCCGGCCATGCGGGCTCTTCCCATCGGCGTCCCGAAAATCGTGGTATCCACCATGGCTTCCGGGAATACCGAACAGTATGTGGGCACCAGCGACGTGATTTTGATGCCTTCGATCGTCGATGTGGCCGGACTTAATTCCATTTCTACCAGGATTTTCAGCAATGCGGTCTTTGCCATGGCGGGCATGCTGGAGCATGAAATTACGAAGGTGGAGAAAAAGCCATTGGTTGCCGCAACCATGTTTGGGGTAACGACCCCTTGCATAGAAACCGCGAAGGCCTATTTGGAGGAGCGGGGCTATGAAGTGCTGGTCTTTCATGCAACCGGGACCGGTGGCCGCACGATGGAGGATCTGGTACGCAGCGGTTATTTCCAAGGTGTGCTGGATTTGACCACGACCGAATGGTGCGACGAGCTGTTCGGCGGCGTGCTGAATGCCGGGCCGAATCGCTGCGAAGCCGCCGGTCTGTGCGGCGTCCCGCAGGTGGTTTCCGTGGGGGCTTGCGATATGGTTAACTTCGGTCCGATCGATACCGTGCCTGAGTGCTACAAGCACCGCAACCTTTACCGGCATAATCCGACGGTTACCCTGATGCGCACCACAGTGGAGGAGAACCAAGCCGTTGGCGAGAAATTGGCGGAGAAGCTGAACCTGGCCAAGGGTGAAAGCGTTTTAGTGTTGCCGTTGAAGGGCGTCTCCATGATTGACGCCGAGGGTCAGCCTTTCTATGGCCCTGAGGAGAACAAAGCTTTGTTCGATGCTTTAAGAACCAACTTAAATCGCAGCAAGGTGGAGCTTTGCGAATGGGATGCGCATATCAACGATGATTCCTTTGCGCTTGCCGCCGCCAAAAAACTCATCGCCATGATGGAGAGCAAAATATAATCATTCACAGAAAAAAGGAGAAATCAAACATGAATACGATGACCCGAAACGAAATCCTGGCCAAATTCAAAGCGGAAGTTGCAGGCGGAAAAATCCTTCTAGGCGTAGGCGCCGGCACCGGCATTACCGCCAAGAGCAGCGAAGCGGGCGGCGCGGATATGCTGATTATTTACAACTCCGGCCGTTACCGTATGGCCGGCAGAGGTTCTTTGGCCGGGCTTCTCGCCTATGGCGATGCCAATGCGATCGTGGTCGAAATGGCTTCCGAGGTGCTGCCCGTCGTAAACGACATTCCGGTGCTGGCCGGCGTTTGCGGTACCGATCCGTTCCGCGTCATGGACATTTACTTAAAGCAATTGAAGGATATGGGCTTTAACGGTGTGCAAAACTTCCCGACGGTGGGACTCATCGACGGGGTGTTCCGGCAGAACCTGGAGGAAACCGGCATGGGTTATGACCTGGAGGTGGAAATGATCCGAAAGGCGCACCAGTTGGACCTGCTGACCTGCCCTTATGTCTTTGATTCGGAACAGGCCAAAGCGATGGCGGAAGCCGGTGCGGATATTTTGGTGGCTCATATGGGACTTACCACGAAGGGTACGATCGGTGCGAAGACAGCGCTCACCCTGGATGATTGTGTCGTGAAAATTAAGGATATCATTGCCGCGGGGCGTGCCGTTCGTCCGGACATCATGGTCATTTGCCACGGCGGCCCGATCGCTGAACCGGCGGATGCCGCTTATATCATGCAGAATATCCCGGACATCGACGGCTTCTTCGGAGCCTCCAGCATCGAGCGTTTTGCGGCGGAGAAGGGCATCCGGGAGCAATCGGCCGCGTTCAAGGCTATCTCGAAATAAGGAAAAAAGTGTAGGAGTCCGGACTACAAAAATAAGGAGCTTCCCAATCACCGTCAAGGGGATCGGGAAGCCTACTCCGTTCACTTAACTATTTTTTAGGCTGTTTTCGTGGAAATTGTTGCTATTTGATATATGTGAAGTGCGCAGAGACAATTTATGGAGCAACTAATTCGACCTTTATTCGGTCGGGGTCTTCGAAAAACAGAGCATAATAGTTCTCTCCGCCCGCGAAAGGATGCTTGTCTTGGTAAAGCACGTTCATTCCCTTGGAACGAACCTTTACAGTCAACTCATCCACTTGTTCTCTCGAAATCGCATGGAATGCCAAATGGTTCAGTCCTACCCGACAACGATTGTATGGCACGTCTAAGTGTTTTTCTTTTGCTTGAACAAACACAAGGTAGGTGTCTCCTAATTTCCAACTACGACCTTCTTCCCATTGCTGATATGGCGTATAACCAAGCTCTGACAGAAACCACCCCCAGAACTCGGCCGAACGTTTAAGGTCTGATACGTAAATCTCGATATGATGTAGTAATCCCAAAGGATTCACCCCTTCATGTTGCTTTTTCAAGGTTTAAAGCTCAGGCTTGGGAGCATCACCGATTTTCTGCCCGATCCAGCTTTCGTAGATTTTCACGACAGACGATAAGTCCTCTTCGCCATAGCCCTGAGTTTGTCCGGCCTGGAACAGGCTCTTGGCTAGATTAAGCATCGGGGAAGGGATCGAAGCCCCGTCGGTAAGACTGGAGGCCAGCTTCAGATCCTTGAGCATGAGTGCGAGTGAAAATTGATTGGTGAAGTCATGCTCAATAATCTTGCGGCCCTTTAGGTCGGCAGCCTTGCTGCCCGCTGAACCGAGCTGTACAAGCTCCAGGAACCGTTCCGCAGGGAGACCAGACTTGGCGGCGATGGAGAAGCCTTCGGCCAGCGCCAGATTATTGATGCCTACGATGGTGTTATGAGCCAGCTTGGCGACAGCGCCGGTTCCGTTGTCACCCATATGGAGCACCTTCTTGCCCAGGCAATCAAAGATATCCATTTGGCCTTGAAGCACATCGCTGCGGCCGCCGACCATAAAGACCAGCGTTCCGTCGATGGCGGCAGGCGAGCTGCCGGTCACCGGCGCGTCCAGGAATGCACCGCCCAGTGCTTCAACCTTGGAGGCTGTCTCCCGAACCAAAGCTGGCGAGACGGTGCTGCAATCGATGACGGTGGCGCCTTGACGCAGACCGGCAAGCAGGCCTTCTTCGCCTTCATATACCGCTGCGATGGAAGAATCGTCACTGACCATCGTAATGACCGTGTCAGCTTGACTGGCAGCCTCGCACGGAGTGGGGGCGGCGCTTGCGCCAAGAGCGACCAATGGCTCGCATTTAGAGGCTGTCCGGTTGTATACGATCACTTCAAATGATTGCTTCAGCAGGTTTGCGGCCATAGGAGCTCCCATGGTTCCCAGACCGATAAATCCGATTTTTTTCATCGTTGTCACCCTCCTGGTGTGTGTTGAACAATACAGATTCATTTTAGCACGGACGTCTGCGGGGTGTACAATATGTCCTTGTTTTCGGGTATATTTTACAGTATCCTAATTACAAGTTGATACCTGGTTTGTCCGGCGGGATAGGCAGTGAGATCAAATAATTAGATGGAGGTAATTTTCACCATGTCTAAGAAAGTCACTTTTGATTACAGCACAGCGCTGCAATTTGTAGGGCAGCATGAAGTTGATAACCTGGAAGCACAAGTGCGTGCAGCTCATGAGCAGTTACATAAAGGCACTGGAGCAGGCTCGGATTTTCTGGGCTGGATCGATCTCCCGACAGCTTATGACAAAGAGGAGTTCGCCCGCATTCAAAAGGCGGCTTCCAAGATTCAAAGCGATTCGGAAGTGCTTATCGTGATCGGCATCGGCGGTTCGTACCTTGGAGCCCGTGCAGCTATCGAATCTCTCTCCCATTCGTTCTATAACACATTGCCGAAGGACAAGCGCAAGACTCCGGAAATTTACTTTGCCGGTAACAATATCAGCTCCACGTACGTCAATCACTTGCTTGACCTGATCGAAGGCAAGGACTTCTCGGTCAATGTCATCTCCAAATCAGGCACGACCACTGAGCCTGCAATTGCATTCCGTATTTTCCGTGCGGCTCTGGAGAAGAAGTATGGCAAGGAAGAAGCCCGCAAACGGATCTACGCTACTACGGACCGTGAGAAAGGGGCGCTCAAGAAGCTGGCTAACGAGGAAGGCTATGAAACCTTCGTTATTCCGGACGATGTGGGCGGACGTTATTCCGTACTGACTGCTGTAGGGCTCTTGCCGATTGCGACTGCCGGAATCAGCATCGAAGAAATGATGCAAGGGGCAGCCGATGCTGCCAAAGAATACAGCAATCCGAACCTGGCCGAGAATGCCAGCTACCAATATGCGGCAGTTCGTAATGCATTGTACCGCAAGGGCAAGGTAACTGAAATTCTCGTTAACTATGAGCCTTCCCTGCACTATGTTTCGGAATGGTGGAAGCAATTGTACGGCGAAAGCGAAGGCAAGGACTACAAGGGGATTTTCCCGGCGGCCGTTGACTTCTCCACAGATCTTCATTCGATGGGACAATTCATTCAAGAAGGCAACCGCAACATTTTCGAGACAGTTATTCAAGTTACCGAGGTGCCTAGCCATATCACGATTGAGGAAGATCCGGCAGACCTTGACGGACTGAACTTCCTTGCAGGCAAGACCCTGGACTTCGTGAACAAGAAGGCATTCCAAGGCACGCTTCTTGCACACACGGACGGTCAGGTTCCGAACCTGGTTGTGAATATTCCGGACTTGACTCCATATTCCTTCGGATATCTGGTATACTTCTTTGAAAAGGCCTGCGGTATCAGCGGCTATCTGATGGGCGTTAACCCGTTCGATCAGCCTGGAGTTGAAGCCTATAAGAAGAACATGTTCGCATTGCTCGGCAAACCGGGCTATGAGAAAGAAAAGGCGGAGCTGGAAGCTAGACTTTCCGAATAAGCAAGCTCCTTACAGGCAGGAATCACGCCGCCAGGAAGCAGTTCGCCGATACCCTTATCGGTCGGGCTGCTTCTTGGCACATTCATAAGGATGATGTCATATGCTGGAACGGTACAGAACGGTTCGCGGAGCCGGAGACAAAGAAATCGTCATAAAAAAGTCAAGGTTCATCGGTCATATCAAGCCGGTGCAGCATGACGAAGAGGCCGTCGCGTTTATTGAGGAGATCAAGAAGCGCCATTGGAATGCGACTCATAATTGCTCGGCTTATATGCTTGGCGAACGGGACGAGATCCAGAAGCAGTCCGATGATGGAGAGCCAAGCGGAACTGCGGGGAAGCCGATTCTTGAGGTGATCCGGAATCAGGGACTAAAGAATGTCGCCATCGTGGTCACCCGTTATTTTGGCGGTATTATGCTGGGAGCGGGCGGACTGATTCGGGCTTATACCGACGGGGCGGTCGCTGCGATTGAAGCGGGAGAAGCAATTACGCGCGTGCTTCACCGTGAGATTTTCGTAGAGCTGGATTATACCTGGCTGGGCAAGGTGGAAAATGAGCTGAGAAGCCGGGGAATTCGAACCGGAACTACGGCGTTTGCAGACAAGGTTACATTGTTGTGTTTGCCGCTAAATGCTGAGACGGAGACGTTTAGGAACTGGATGATTGATCTGACACAGGGGCAGGCCGTCTTGACGGAAGGTGACAAGGTTTACTTTATCGAAGGGGAATAAAGCCTATGGCAAGAAGAGCAGTAGAGCAGGAGTTGTCGAGGGAAAGAATTATGGACGCAGCGAGGCATCTGTTCATTACGAAGGGATACCGCGGCATTTCCATGCGGAGTATCGGTCAGCATTTGGGCTATAGTCATGGCTCACTCTATTATCACTTCAAGGAAAAGGCTGAATTGTTCTATGCGATTGTCGTTCAGGATTTTAATCATCTGGCGCGGATGTGCGAGCAGGTGACAAAGCGTCCTCCGATGGACGGCTTGACGCGTCTGGAGCAGCTGATGCTTGATTTCATTAAATTCGGGTTGGAGAATCCTTATCAGTATGAGATTATGTTCATGCTCCGGGATGAAGAAATCCTGTCCTATTGCAAGGTGGAACAGGCAAAGTGCTTTGACATGTTTGAGAAGATTGTGAGGGGCTTTCTAGCGGAAGAAAAATATCCTCTGGAGCAAAATTCTTCGCTTCCGCTCAGCATGTTTCTGGGCATACATGGCTTTATATCGTTTTATATTCAGGACCGTCTGACTTTTGAGGATATTCGTCCTGCTGCAATTGCTCATGTCAAGATGTTAAGTCAAAGCTCTTATCGTATGACGTCGTAAAGGCGTTTTTTTAGAAGTCCGCACTTTATCCGTTCACTCTTGCATAGCAGTAATTCATCAACACGCTAAATGATTAACGTATGAGAATGGGGCTGATTAGTCCCGGCAAAAAAGTGGGGCGAAAAACCGGGTTCCGGGTTTTCGCCCCACTTTTTTGTTTGGTATGTGTCACAGGAATGCAAGCAGCTTCTTCAAGAGGGCGCACCCGAACGCTGGCTAATCATCTACTCCGGCTATTCGTCTACGCCGGCTGCCCATCTAACGAATGTCTTTGAGGGACGTTTCTTCTTTTCTCCCCCTTATTGCGTGTATTTGTGATTACGATGTCAGTCAAATTTCTGTACATCGGGGGCGGGAATAATCTTGATCAGGCATTGACGGTGACGCGGGCCGTCAAATTCGCAAAAATAAATGCCTTGCCAGCGGCCGAGCAATAGCTTCCCATCTTGAATGATTACTGTTTGAGAGGTTCCGGTGGTAATTGCTTTTAGATGTGAGGCGGTGTTGCCCTCGGCATGTCTGTAGCCCGGATGCTTCCAGGGAAAGACTTCATCCAGGCGGAGCAGAACGTCATGCTTGACGTCGGGGTCTGCATTCTCATTGATGGCGATTCCTGCAGTGGTGTGGGGACTATATACAACAACCAGTCCGGACTTTACGCCGCTTTGTTGCACGAGTGAAATGACCTCTCTGGTAATGTCCCTCATTTCATCGCGTTTGGTGGTGGTCAACTCAATGGTATGTAGCATGCGGGTCCCTCCTATTCAGCTAAATTACTCTTTAGTTGTATTGTACCCGTTCAGAGGAGCGGTGCAATACGATAAAATTTATGCATTTTCAAATCACGTGCGGGATAAGGATTGACGTACCTTGGACGGTTTGGTAAAGTGTGTATAAGTTAATTCCAAGTATTTATATAAGAATAAGTTATATTGAGTATATATGATAGCGGAGAAGGGATGTGCTCGATCATGCATGTGGAGGTTCGTAATCTGGATAAGCATTTCGGCAATTTTCATGCGGTGAAGGATGTCAGCTTTGGGATTGAAAAGGGGCAACTGATCGGACTTCTTGGCCCAAGCGGAGGAGGCAAGACCTCCATCCTCCGTATGCTGGCTGGCCTGGAGCAGCCTGATTCCGGTGAAATCCTGTTCCATGGGGAGAGAGTGAATGCTCTGGCTCCGCAGGATCGGGGCATCGGCTTTGTATTCCAGAGTTACGCCTTGTTCAAGCACATGACCGTATTCGATAATATCGCCTTTGGTCTTCAAGTGAAGAAGCTGCCCAAGAACCGGATCCGGGAACGGGTGCTGGAGCTGGTTGAGCTAACGGGCCTTTCCGGCTTTGAAAAGCGCTACCCTCATCAGCTATCCGGCGGACAACGGCAGCGGGTTGCCTTTGCAAGAGCTTTGGCACCGGAGCCGCAATTGCTGCTGCTTGATGAGCCGTTTGCCGCTATCGACGCGAAGATCCGGCAGGAGCTGCGTTCCTGGCTGCGTGAACTGATCGAGCGAGTTGGCATCACCTCCATTTTCGTAACCCATGATCAGGATGAGGCTATTGAGGTGGCGGACGAGATTATGATTATTAATGAAGGAAGACTTGAGCAGAAGGGTTCTCCATGGGATATCTACAAGGCGCCTAATACGCCATTCGTGGCCTCCTTTGTAGGTCAATCGACTTTGATTCATCGAGCCGCTGATTTAAAAGGATTTGAGCAAGAAGCAGGAGACGGCAATACGAAGGCGCTTATCCGTCCGGAATATCTGGAGGTAGGCAGCGAGCATGAATTCACCTTGCTCTCGGCGACCTCTTCCGGGGTGGTGAAGCATACCCATTTCCGGGGAAGCGAGTGGTTGGTAGAAGTTGAGGTTGGCGGGCATGTCCTGACCACCTTCCGTTCGCTGGAGAAGGAGACATTAAAGGCGGGGCAGGAGGTCAGGGTTCTGGTACACCGGGCTTACCTGTTCAATGACGAGAAGAGCTGGATCGTAGAAAATCCGTTAAAGGGCGGCCCGATCACGGTGATGATCTAGAAGCGTGGTGAACAATGGAGAGCCATCATCTTGTCCACTTGTAATCCAGTCTTGCTTCAGACTTCACCCCCTCTTCTTGGCGAAAGGGCATAACCCTCTTCGCCGCCATAGCCGGCATCGGCGATGATGGTGCCCGGGAGCTGTCCTAACTGTGATTTTACTTGTTCAAGATGCGGGATGAGGCAGCGCGTATCGGTCGGTCGCTGGTGCAGACTGTAGCCGATAGGTGAATTGACGCTCAGTGCCGACCTGGACAGTATAGCCTGGCATTAGTTGACCGTTTCGCATGTGGTCTTCTTTCATTCGCATAAAGGCAGCGTCATGATCTGTTTTACTACGGCTGTTTCTCTTCCCTATTATCGCTGTCGGATATTTTAAACTCGCTAACGGACATTCTGGACTCTTAGCAGACTTGTTCTCAGGATTCGAAGGGTTAACGGACATTTCGGGCGCTTAGAACGCTCAAACGACTCCGGTTCACTTCAACCTACTCTCTTAGCAGCCAAAATGTCCGTTACAATTCTGGCTCCTCCAAAGGCGGATCGTAAGGAGACAAAATGTCCGTTGATATGAACGAAACCTGTCAAGCGCCTCTGTGACTCTCTCGTTTTTGACGCGCTTAAATAAGAGCCTGTCAAGCGCCTTTCTTGACAGGTGGCTCTTTCCGGCGATACTTTTTGAAT